>CALBLD010000339.1 GCA_937895775.1 uncultured Clostridia bacterium | reverse complement strand
TCCATAATATATATAATTATATCACAGGTCACGACAATTGTAAATCGGCGATTGTTCCAAAAAAAGTGTGTGCTTTTTGTGCAAAAAGCAGTCGGATCACGTCACATATTTTTATACTTCAAAAAGCGGTAAACGGTCGGCGTACATCTCATATACTTCTTGAAGACACGGTTGTAGTACGCGACTGTCGAAAAACCGACATCCATTGATATTTCGGTCACCGATTTTGAGCTTCCGCTGAGCATTTGTGCCGATTTTCTCACGCGGAGCGCATTCAGATATTCGGTAAAGGTGATTCCGGTCGATGTTCTGAACAGGCGGCAGAAATAAGCGCAGTTAAGTCCCATATACCGACAGACATCATCAAGCGTCAGCGGCTGCGGATAATTTTCGTTTATGTACGAAAGTGCCGGCATGATCTTAATTATCGCCGCACGGTCGGGACCGTGATGCGGGTCATCGATCATATTCAGCCTTATCAGTCTTCCTATTATTTTCAGCGACGCCGACTTTATCAGGATTTCGAACCCCGGTTCCTTTTTCATGTATTCGTCTGCGATCTCCTCGACCGCCTCCGCCATACCGCTGTCGCAGATCGATGCGGCATCGATACTGTTCTCGGTCTTTACCGAACTTATCACCGCAAGTGCTTCATCCTGACCTCCGAAATCGGTCCTTACCTGAATAAGCATATAACTCATCCCGTCCGACAAAGACGACGTAAAATGCGGAACACGTGATCCGACGAACAGTATCTCCCCCGTGCGGGCGACATGCTCCTTCCCGTCGACCGTCAGCGACATTATTCCGCTCTTTACGAGAAGGATTTCTATTTCGTCATGATAATGAAGCTCACACAGCCTCCCCTTTTTAATGTCGGTATTCCATGTCAGTCTCACCCCGCTCTCCGGAATATTCGGGTTGACGTTTTCGTTTGTCATGAGTGCCTCCAAAAAAGTCAATATTGTACAAGAGATAGTAAAAATCCGTATAGATAAACGACAGACGCCGTTGTATAATCATTATACAGCATGAGCTTGCAAAAGTCAACATCTATGAAAAATAAACAAATTCAAAGGAGTCATTGCAATGGCGACAAACAATCAGGAAAATCTCGACGCTTTTAAGAACACGCAGTCGGAAGTAAAAATCGACACAGACAGAAAGCTGAAGGTCGGAATCATCGGAACCGGGTGGATTGCGGGCGCACACATGGTCAACTACATGAAAATGCCCGACGTTGAAATTGTTGCGGCTGCCGATCTTGTTCCCGGAAAAGCAAGGGAATTTATGGACAGATACGAAAACACCGATTGCAGGTGCTATCTCTCGGGTCACGAAATGCTCGAAAACGAGCCCGATCTTGACGCGGTCTCCATCTGTACATACAACCGTCAGCACGCACCCTGCGCAATCGACGCGCTTGAACACGGTGTAAACGTACTTCTCGAAAAGCCGTTCACGGTTACCGTAGACGAGGCTGTCGAGGTAATGCGCGCCGAAAAGAAGTCGGGCAAAATTCTTTCGATCGGCTTCCAGCCCCGCTTCAACCCCAACATGCAGATGCTCAAAAAATACGTTCAGTCCGGTGAACTCGGAAAGATCTACTACATTCAGACAGGCGGCGGTCGCCGCAGAGGCATCCCGACCCCCTTCGGAACGTCCTTCATCGAAGACAAGACCGCAGGCATCGGTGCGATGGCTGACATCGGCTGCTACTCGCTCGACATGGTTCTCAATGCGATCGGATATCCGAAGCCTCTTACGGTAACCGGATTTACATCCAGCTATTTCGGCAAGGATCCCTCCTACTTCACCGCAGAAGGCAAGCCCGCAGAATACGCCGAACTGTTCGGAGTTGACGATTTTGCCGGAGGATTTATCCGTCTTGAAGGCGACATCTTCCTTGATTTCCGTATCTCATGGGCAATGAACATGGACACTGCCGGCGATACCCTTATCCTCGGAACAAAGGGCGGTCTGCGTATTCCGTCAACCGAATGTTGGAACGGATCGATCGGCGGTCCGATGAAGGTATACCGCACGCTCCCGAACTCCGCAACCGAAGTATGTTGGGAAATTCCGATGCTCGAAAACACCAATGAGGGCGAATTCTTCTACAAACTCCGCTCTTTCCTCGACGCTGTAAAGAACGGCGGAACCTCTCCCGTTCCTTCATCCCAGATCATTTACAATCAGGCGATCATCGACGGCATAGTCCGCTCCTCCAAGCTCGGTCACGAGGTTGAGGTTGAGATCCCCGAGATCTGATACAACCCGAGGCGCATCGGGGACTTTCCCCGAAAGTCCCGATGCGCCTTATTTTACTGAAAGGAAAAATATTATGAAAAAATTCAAAGTCGGAATTCAGCTTTTTTCATTAAGAAGCGAAATGGAGAAAAACTTTTTCGGAACACTGAAAAAGGTCAAGGAAATGGGTTATGATTACGTTGAATTTGCGGGATATTTCGGTCACACCGCCGCAGAGGTACGTTCCATGCTCGACGAGCTCGGTCTCGAATGTATCTCGGTTCATCAGGGACCCGATCTTTTCCTTGAAAAAGGTCAGGAAGCTGTTGATTATCTCAAGGTGATCGGCGCAAAATACTGTGCAATCCCGTGGTACGGAATCGAAAACTTTACCGACGGTCATTTTGACGAAACGATCGAAAAGTTCAAAAAAGTATCTGCACTGCTTGCCGCAAACGGCATCAGACTGACCTATCACAACCATGATTTCGAATTTCAGAAGCTCGACGGTCAGTACATTCTCGAAAAAATCTATGCGGCGATGGGCGATGCCATCGAAGGCGAAGTTGACACCTGCTGGGTACACTATGCCGGAGTCGATCCGTCCGAATTTATCCTCAAATACAAGGGCAAAATGAAGACCATCCATCTTAAAGATTTTGTCTGCACAAAGCTTGCCGCAGGTCCGGTCTATGCGCTCATAGACAATTCGGGCAAAGCCGAAGGCGGTTCAAAGGAGGACAGAGGCTTCCGCTTTGTCCCGCTCGGACAGGGTAGCCAGAACTTCCCCGAAATTCTTGATGCGGCAGAGAAGGTCGGCATCGAATACATAATCGTCGAACAGGACGAATCTTATGAGACACCCTGCCTTGACGCAGCAAAGGCGTCGAGAGAATATCTCAGGACGCTCGGTCAGTAATTACATCGAAAAGGAGACAGATTGAACATGAAACTCGGAGTTATGAATCCCGTGCTTGCGGGCATGAAGTTTGAAGATTCGCTGGCTTATCTCAACAGGCTCGGCGTGCAGGCGATAGAAATCGGCGCGGGCGGATATCCCGGAAACGCACACTTAAAACCCGAAGAACTTCTTTCAGATCCCAAAAATGTTGAAGAATACAAAGCTCTTCTCAAAAAATACGATATCGAAATATGTGCAATCTCATGTCACGGCAACCCGCTTCATCCGAACAAGGAGACAGCAGAGAACTTTGACAGGCAGTTCAGAAATGCGATACTCGCAGCGGAGGCTCTCGGGGTTGAAACGGTAGTCGGATTCTCGGGCTGTCCCGGCGACTGCGACAACTCGATCTACCCGAACTGGGTAGTCTGCCCGTGGCCGGAAGACAATCTGAGAATACTTGACTGGCAGTGGAACGAAAAGGTTATCCCCTACTGGAAAAAGACCGCCGAATTTGCGAAGGAACACGGCATTAAGAAGATCGCATTTGAGATGCATCCGTCGTTTGTTGTCTACAATCCCGAATCGCTGCTCCGTCTGAGAGACGCTGTCGGTGACATCATCGGTGCAAATGTCGATCCGTCCCACCTCTTCTGGCAGGGCATCGATCCCTCGGCAGCCATAACGGCACTGAAGGGTGCGATCTACCACTTCCATGCCAAGGATACCTTCATCGACAGGCGCAACACAGAGGTCAACGGCGTACTCGACACAAAGTCCTACGGCGAAATTTCCCGCCGTGCATGGGTATTCCGCACTGTCGGATACGGTCACGACAAGCTTGAATGGAACAGGATAATTTCGGCACTCAGAACAGTCGGCTACGACGGAGCAATATCGATAGAACACGAGGACAGTCTCATGTCAACAAGAGAAGGACTTGAAAAAGCGGTATCCTTCCTCAAAGACGTCCTTATTTACGAAAATCCCGGGAAGGCTTACTGGTTCTGATACGCAAAGGTAAAAATATGAACACAACAGACAAAAAAACATACAATCTCGGAATAATCGGCTTCGGCGGGATGGCAGGACATCACTGCACGCAGCTTTTAAAGGGTAATGTCCCTGTAAAGATCAGAGGAGTCTTTGATCTGAAAGAAGAACGGTTGCAGGCGGCAAGAGACAAGGGATTTATCGCCTATCCTTCACGCAAAGCACTGCTTTCCGACCCCGACATCGACATCGTCCTCGTCGCAACAACCAACGACAGTCATGCGGAGATAGTCAAGGACGCACTGCGTCACGGCAAGCACGTACTCTGCGAAAAGCCTGCGGCTATGTCGTCCGAAGAGCTTCTCGATATGATGGCTGTTGCCAAAGAATGCGGCAAGGTATTCACGATAGATCAAAACCGACGTGTAAACAAGGATTTTGTACTTATGCGGCGTTCGGTCGAATCCGGACTTATCGGCAAACCGTACGTTATCGAATCGCGGGTCGAAGGCTCGCGCGGCATGCCCGAGGGCTGGAGATGCATAAAGGAGCTGGGCGGCGGAATGATGCTCGACTGGGGAGTTCATCTGATCGATCAGATTCTTTACATGAGCGATGCCCGTGTGACCGACGTCTACTGCAAGATGTATTCGATAAACTACACCGACGTAGAAGACAATTTCAGGCTGACGCTCACGATGTCGGACGGTCTTACCGCTCACATTGAGGTATCTACGAACAACTTCATCATGCATCCGAGATGGTATGTTCTCGGCACGGGCGGCACTCTTCAGATCGACGACTGGTCATGTAACGGCAGGATCGTGCGTCCGACGAAAAGTCAGAGCGAATGGTCTACCGAGATTGCGCCCGACCGCAGCGGTCCGTCAAAAACCATGGCAAAGCGCGACCCGTCCACAGTCGAAACGATCGAACTGTCGGCTCCGACAGACGTCACCGACAATCTTGACCCCACATATGTTCAGCTTGTAAACGCCATAGAAGGCGGAGAGTTGAGCATAACGCCCGAACAGGCGCTGCGTACAACGAAGGTCATGGAAGCCGCATTTGAATCGGCAAGGACCGGCAACGCCGTCCACACCGACATCTGACAAAACAAAGCGAGGTAAAATTATGCCGAAATTCGGAGCATCAACATACTGTCTCAACAAAAAAATCACCTCGGGCGAATACAGTCCGGTGCAGGCGTTTGAACGTCTGTGCGATCTCGGTGCGCAGGTCGTCGAAATATGTCCGATAGGCTTTGACACGTCCGAAGACCCTGCCCTTTGCGAGGCTCTTGCAAAAGCGTCCCGCGAACGCGGCATACCGCTCGGCAACTATTCGACAGGTTCAAACTTCATACTGCTTACGACAGAGCAGTTCGACGCAAACATTGCGAAAGCGAAAAAGCACATTGATGCGGCGGCATCGATGGGCATCCGCACCATCCGCTTCGACTGCGCCTACGCAAACCGCCCTATAAGTGAAAACACGCCCGAGCGTTTTGACGAGGAGCTTCCCGACATTGTCAGGGGCTACCGTCTCCTCTGCGATTATGCGAAGCAGTTCGGCATGACCGTTCAGATTGAAAATCACGGATATCATGCCAACGGTGCCGAACGTGTACGCCGTATAATCACGGCGGTCGGACGCGACAATTTCGGACATCAGCTCGATGTCGGAAATTACATATGCGTGGACGATGTTCCCGAAATGTCGGTACGCAGAATGATCGGCTTTGCAACCACGATCCACATGAAGGATTTTTACGTCAGAAGCGGCGACCGTTTTATCGAAGCGTCCGACGGAGGTCACTGCATATGGTTCGGCACATCCGGCGGCAGACGTCTCCGCGGTTCGATACTCGGTCAGGGCGATCTTGACATCCCCGACATAATGAAGGTGATAAAGGATTCGGGATATGACGGCAACATCATGCTCGAATTTGAAGGAGTCGAAGACTGCGACTATGCCACAGGTAAATCGATTGCCTACATGAAACAGCTCTGGGACAACGTCTGAGCAAAAAAAGAATACGGAAAGGAGAAGCTTTCGTAGCTTCTCC
>CALBLD010000338.1 GCA_937895775.1 uncultured Clostridia bacterium | reverse complement strand
AAATCGACGATTGCCAACCTGATTATCCGCCTGTATGATGTCGATGACGGAGAAATTCTCATTGACGGCATAAACGTGAAGGATATATCTTTTGCGAATCTGCACAGAAATATCGCAATAGTGTCGCAGGAGACATACCTTTTTGCGGGGACAATACTTGAAAATATCCGCTACTCGTGTCCGGAAGCGACGAACGCACGTGTTGTCGCGGCGGCAAAAGCGGCGGGGGCACATGATTTTATATCGGTGCTTCCGGACGGATACGAAACAAAAATAGGTCAGGGATACAAAGAACTTTCGGGCGGAGAAAGACAGAGAATATCAATAGCGCGCGCACTCCTGCGCGATCCGAAAATCCTTATTCTTGATGAAGCGACCGCCGCAATGGATACCAAGACAGAGCAGATGATTCAGAAAACACTTGACAGGCTGTCAAAAGGACGGACGACAATAACTATTGCTCACAGGCTGTCAACCCTGAAAAATGCCGATCGGCTGTTTGTAATAAAAGACAGAAAAATATGCGAAAGCGGCAAGCCTGCCGAACTTATAGCAAAAAAAGGTGTTTACTGGAGACTGTATACACTCCAGCTTGAGGCGCTGCGTGACGCGGGAATCGTTGAATAAAGAAAGGAAAGTGTACCGATGATTGCTGATAATGATCTGAAGATTGCATTTCTCAGCGGGAAAAATGCGTCTTTTTTCAGAAGCGGAGATTTTATAGGCGTAAGAACAAACCTGCCCGACAGCGTCGGGGAAATCAATCTTGCAAGGGTACATCTGCATCGGATGTTTCCTTTCTCGGAACCGTGGACAAATATTTCGGTTCAGGACGACGACGGAAACGAGGTGGGATATATATCAAATATTGCGGATTTTTCACCCGATACAGCAAAAATGCTTCGTGATGAACTGGAAAGAAGCTATTTTGTTCCGAAAATAAAGTCGATCTTGTCACTTAAGGAAAGATTCGGCTTTTCGACATGGAAGGTAATAACCGATGTCGGCAATATGGATTTTACTTTGCGCGATACATACAGATCAATGGTTTTTATCGGCGAGAACAGAATATTTCTTACCGATTCTGACGGAAACAGATATGAAATACCCGATGTAAGCAAGCTTGACAGCGGGTCGTACAAGAAGATCGAACTGTATCTCTGATTCTTATTCTGGCTGTGAAGGAAGGTGACGGAGCTGATGACAGATGCCGAAAAAAAACTGTATGACAGATTGTGCAAAGAGGTTTTGCTTGAGTATTCGGAGATGCCGCTTGCTCTCCTTACATACGACATATCCGTGTCGGGCGACGCATTGTCCGACGGATGCATTATTTTTTATTCGGACTGCTACACAGTTGTTGAAAACAGGACGGTTGTAAAAAGAATACGTCTTGAGGGAACCGAAAGATATTCGGTAAGAATTATATCGGGAGCAGTCAGACTTGAACTTACAATGCCGGATAAATCGGTGATTACCGTATGCAGGGCGACAATGTCGCATAAATCCGCCTTTTTTTCTGTTGCCGACAGAATAAATTCGGGAGAAAATGCGCCAAAGCCGCATAACCGACGTGTCGGTTTTGCTACAAGATGCCGTAAGTGCGGACGCCCGCTTTCATACGGCGATCAGTCCGACCTCTGCCCGCGCTGTCGCGATAAAAGGAAAAGTATAAAGCAACTCTGGTCGATTATCAGATCGGATAAAATGTATATTTTCACGGCGGTTGTTCTCTTTTTTGTCGTGACTGCGGTAAATCTTATTACTCCGAGACTG
>CALBLD010000337.1 GCA_937895775.1 uncultured Clostridia bacterium | reverse complement strand
GGTGACAGCTGCGGCAAGCGGATACGCAAGACCTATATCCTCGGAGGCAATGACGCGGAGCCTGCGGCATGCACCGAGCAGATCGCCGCCTTCAAGGATGCGGGCAAGATAAAAGAGGGTGGCATCCGGGTCGCTTCCGCGTATCGATTTTTGCAGGCAGGAGAGCAGATCGTAGTGTACCGTCCCGTCCTTGTCGAAATTGCCTACATTTGTGTCGCAAAGCGATTTTACAATATCTTCGGTGATCTCGCCGTCGGAGGAGATGTAGCAGTTTTCAAGCAGATTAAGTGCACGCCGCACATCGCCTGAGGCTGTTCCGGCAATCAGCTTTAAAATGTCGCTGCCTGCGATCTTTGCACTGCCGCTTTCCTTGTTCAGGTATTCAAGCCCGCGTTCGAGAGCGGGGAGCATATCATCCGCGCCGATAGCCTTGAAGGTAAAGACAGCCGATCTTGATACGATCGCATTGTATACATACATGTAGGGATTTTCGGTGGTTGACGCAATCAGCGTTATTCTCCCGTCTTCGATGAACTGCAAAAGCGACTGCTGTTGTTTTTTGTTGAAATACTGTATCTCGTCGAGATAGAGAAGTATGCCGCCCGAACCCATCAGTGTTCCGGTCTGTGCGCAGACCTCTTTCACATCGGCGAGCGAAGCCGTAGTTGCATTGAGACTGTGAATCTGCATGCCCGACTGCGAGGCAAGTATATTTGCGGCGGTGGTTTTACCTGTACCGGGCGGTCCCGCAAATATCATATTGGGGAGATAATTCTGCATCGCCATGCGTCTTATTACTCCGTTTTTACCGAAGAGATGCTTTTGCCCGACCATTTCGTCGAGAGTCTTCGGTCGCATCAGATCTGCGAGCGGCTGTCTGTTCACGCTTGTCACCTCCGCAACATAATAAAAATGAAACCGTACCACAGGGTACTTCTATAATACATAATTATATCACCGAATTGTACAGTTGTCAACAATAACAGTTCATTTGGTAGAAAAAATATCACCCGAAAAAAGAACAAATGTTCGAAAATCGTACATAATGCAACTGTCGTTGCAGAAAAAAGCTGTTATAATGCGATTGCGATCCGGAAAACAGGAAGAAAGGAGGGATGTACAGGTGAAGGACAGTGAAAATTGCAGGAAATGCGAAGAAGAGGGAGATGTTGAAGCAATAACCTCCGAAGCGGTATTCAGACGAAAGCTCAAGAGCTATATCAAACATTGCAACAGCGATGAAAAACACAGGCGTCTGCCGAATGCCGCGGGATTTTGCAGGTTTTGTTCGATATCGAGAAAATCATTTGCATCGCTTGCCGAAAAATATCCGCTGATGTTTGACATTGCCCAGTCG
>CALBLD010000336.1 GCA_937895775.1 uncultured Clostridia bacterium | reverse complement strand
TGACCGTCCTCCCACGAGGCGGTGGCTCCGGTTCCCATCATAAGCACGCCTGCGGGACGCACGGCGTCCTTATCGCCGAGAAGCACGCCCGAAAGGTCTCTTCCTTCGGTTTCGGCGGGAATATCCGACTTCATTCCCATAAGCGAGAGAAGCGTCGGCATAATATCGACCGTATTCAGGCATACATCGTTCTTGCCCGTCGGGATTCCCGCACCCCTGATAAGGAAAGGCACACGCACCGACTCCTCATAGAATATGTTCTTCGCACGTCTTCCGTGTGCGCCGAACAGCTCTCCGTGATCGGAGGTAAAGACGAAGATCGTGTCCTCCGACAGCCCGAGTTCATCAATGGCTTTTACCATTCTTCCGACATTGTCGTCCACCTTCGCCGCCATCGAGTAATAACCCTTCATCCAGTATGTCAGCTTTGTTCTTTCTTCGGGCGACAGCCTTGCCCATGCGTCGGCATACTTGTCGTTCTCGGGCAGATAATTTTCGGGAAGCTCAAATTCGGTATCGGCAAACCGCGCATACGCCTCCGGATCGCAGTTCCATTCGTCCCACGGATCGTGCGGGATACCTATCGAAAGAAATAGCGCAAACGGCTTGTCGCCCTCTTTCAGCTCCTTCAGCTTTTCGATCGCCATATCGGTCTGACAATCCGGCTCAAAGCCGTCATAGTGTATCTTTTCCGGGCTGTCCAGATGATAATAGGCATGATCGCCGTAGTTTTCGTGGTGGAAGTTGTAGCCTGCAAAATATCCGTCAAAACCGAGCCTGTCAGGACCTTTCGGAATATACGAATTATTCGGATTGAAGTGATCGCCGAGGCGGTTTGCATACATATGCCACTTGCCTATGTATGCGGTCTCGTACCCATTGTCGTCCATGACATGGGCAATCGTTCTGTGATTCGGCGAAATTCTTATTTCGTTTATAACCATTCCGGTCGAGGTCGTGTATTTTCCGGTGAAAAGTGACGCGCGGTAGGGCGCGCACACGGGATGTCCGGAAACCGCGTTCGTCAGATCGCAGGAACACTTTTCAAGTGCGTCGATATTCGGGGTCTTTGCCCGCCTGTCTCCGTAATATCCCATACTGCACAGACGGAGCTGGTCGGCAAACATGTAAACAAGATTCGGCTTTTTACTCATATCGTTTTTCTCCTGAAAATTTATTTGCATCTATTATAGCACTTGACAGTTGATTTGTAAAATAGTATAATCTTATCATAGTCATATCCAAAAGGATATGACAAAGGAGGGACACAAATGACAATACGGCATATGAGAATATTTGCTGCGGTCTGCGAATACAAGGGTGCAACAAACGCCGCAAAGGCACTGCACGTCGTGCAGCCGGTCGTCAGCAATGCGATCTCCGAGCTTGAAAGCTATTACGGAGTCCGGCTTTTCGAGAGAATAAATCAGCGGCTGGTCCTCACCGAGAAAGGCAAGGAACTGCTTGTGAAAGCCAAGGACATCATTGCCCGTTTCGACGATTTCGAGCAGATGGCGCGGGAAGGAAGTGAGCGTCCCACAATACGCATCGGATGCTCGCTTACGATTGCACGGTGCTGTCTTGCGAAAATAACGCGCACGATCGGTGAAAAATATCCGGAAATCGATCTGCGGATAACGGTAAACAAGACCTACGAGATCGAAAATATGCTTATGAAAGGCGATCTTGACTTCGGAATGATCGAGGACAAGATAAGCACGGTTGGACTGCGGGCGACCGCCTTTTCGTCGGACAGGCTGGCGGCTGTATGTGTACCCGATTACGATTTCCCGCAAAGCACCGACATCGTAACCCTTTCAAAACAGCGTCTGTTGCTGCGCGACCGCGGAAGCGCATCGCGCGACATGATCGACCGCCTCTTTGCCGCTCACAAGGTAAATGCCGACCCGATCATGGTGTCGGCAAGCAATTCCGCGCTTGTTGCCGCCTGCGAGGCGGGATTCGGAATCGCGGTACAGCCCGAACTTCTCGTACGCGATCGTATAGCCGACGGCAGACTGCGCGAAACGGCGATCACCGACGCCGATCTTTCAAGAGAATTTTACATAGTTATGCACAAGAACAAGCGGCTTACCGAAATGCAGGCAAAACTGCTCGACATCTGCGCATCATGCGGCTCTCTTGCCGCGCCCGGATGAACCTTTTTTCCATTCCTCGGGGCAATCCCTGTTTTTCGAGAACCATTCGCTCTCACAGAGCGGAAGCGACGAGCCGGAACAGCTTATCCTGCTTCCCGCATTATCCGATGTGAATACGATATCTCCGTTGAAGGAGGTAAATTTGTTGTTCTTGTAATCGAGACAAAGGGTGGTCACGAACACCTTGTCGGTATATTTTGCGACGCGGTTGCAGAACTCCTGCGTCGGGAACATATTTTTGCTCTCGTTTGTGTACTCGGAGCTTCCCGCACAACAGCAGACGCAGACATATTCGGGTGTGATAACCGAAAGCAGGGTGTCTGTCGATGATGTGGACGAGCCGTGATGACCCGCCTTATACAGAGTCATATGCGGCAGATCGTTCATCTTCACAAGGTGAGCCTCGCCCTCTTTTTCAAGATCACCGGTGAACAGGTAATTCTCGTTTCCCTTGGATATCATCACGCAGACCGAGTAATTATTCTCACCCGAGGACTTGTTGTAATAAAAAAAGCTGTCAAGCACGCGGAGTTCTATCCCGTATCCGAGGTCGAAAACACTGTTTTCGGTGCGTATACACTCCGCGGAGGTGTAATGAGTCGCACCTCTTTCAACCGCCTCGTCAAGCTCGCGCAGATAATTTTTGTACATCACCGCATCGCGCGACTGATTTGTTATCGAAAAATCAATCACCGTTCCGATCTCATAAAGATCGAAAAGGCTGTCGGTAGTCTCGTTTGTGGCAAAACCGGCGTAGTGATCCTCGTGCGCATGCGTCACGATGACATACTCAAGTTTTCCGTCGGTTACGTAGCGGTCAATATATTCCTTTATCTCACCGATGCTCGATCTCCGCGACCCCGCGTCGATAAGTATATCGCACTCGCCCGCCTTTATGTAGGTACAGTCTCCTGTGTATTTGTTGCCGAGCTCGGGAAAATGGATCGAAATATCGCCCGACGGAAAACTGTCGGAAGCGGTATCATCCTCCGAAAAAAGGAAGCACCCGACGGCACCTGCAAGAAAGCCGACAAGAAAGCATACGACAAGCGCGGCGGCAACTGCCGCATTAGATATTTTTCTTTTGTTCATATGCTTACTTTTCGCCTTCCCCGACAATCACCGCGCGCACCCGCACGGTTTCGCCGTATTTTATATCGTCAACCGTGTACTTTATATAGTAGACCCCGCCGCGCGAGCTGTCAACCGTATATCCTTTGTCGGTCTTTTTCAGATTTGTCTCGACCTTTACGCTGTCCGAAAGATCTCTTCCGAGCGAAACAAGTTTCACTCCCTCGTCGGTATAAAAAAATTCCTCGCCGATTCCGACGTGTATCTCTTGTTCTCCGAGCAATTCAAAGCGGTCGCCTTCGGTCACAAGCTTCATACAGCCGATTCCCGAAATCACACCGACAAGCAGCAGGATAACGCAGGCGAAAAACTGACCGACCGACATCCCCGATCTGCGGTATACCGTTTTTACGGTGTTTATGCTGTTTTTTGACTGCGACGACCGTCCGCCGGCAGAACTCTTGCGGCTTTTGCCGCCGTTTCCCGTTGTTTTTGCAGGCATCGGATTACCACCCTTCTTTTGTGTATTGCTTTAATCCCCGTGCAGCCTGTCGGCTGCACGGGGATATATCGTCTTTGCGGACTTTACCGTCAGTCCTCGATTGCCGCTTTCTGTGTGTTTATATCGCGGAAGATCTTCGGATCGAATTTGTATTCTCTTTCATATGTCATAAGACCGTTCTGCTCCTGCTCTACGTCGTAAAGCTGGGTATAGCAGAATGCACAGCAGTCGGGATTGTTGAGCATTGCCTCGGTGAGTCCCTTGTAACGTGCGATGAATTCCTCCTCGGTCTTGGGCGCGTTTCCGTAGCCCCAGCCGTCACGGCCCATCGACCACTGGATTCCGCCGTACTCGGATACGAAGAAGGGCTGACCGTGCCAGCTCTGGCGGTCCTTGAAGGTCACGAACACACCC
>CALBLD010000335.1 GCA_937895775.1 uncultured Clostridia bacterium | reverse complement strand
GTCAAGACCGTATTCGCGTTGAAACGCTTCAACCGAGTCAACCGTCGAATCGTCATATTCTCCCGTCAGCTCGGGAGAAGGAATACTGTCGTTGTATTGCGATATAAGGATTAGAAAATACTGAAGTCCGGCAACATCCATCCCTTCAGAGCCGGGACCGAGATTTTCGGAAAACTGTCGTTCGATATCACCGTATTTTATTCCTTCGGATATTATTTCGGAAAGCCGTTTTATTCCGTTGTACAGATATATGATTTTGTACCATGTTTGTTTTCCGACTATTCCGTCCTGCTCAAGATTGAATATTTTCTGAAAAGCTTTTACAGCCTCTTCGGTTTCCTGTCCGAAAACTCCGTCTGCGGGGGATATTTTCGGTATTGCCGGATAGTTGGCGGATATCCTGTTCAGACGGGTCTGGATAAGCCGGACCTCGTTTCCGTTTGTTCCTATTGAGAGCGGAACGCCGGGATAACTTTCGTCAATGTCGGTTATCTCAACATTGCTGATAATTTCTATATCGTCTCCGTAGTAGTTCTTCAGTATATCAAACGAATCAAGCCCTCTGTCGGCAAGCGTGACCGATCCCCATTGCGAAAGTCCGGGACAGGTTGTTCTGATGCCGTCGCAATATGAGGCAAAAAGCGGTTCGATGTTTCCTCTGCGTCTGATATAGCTGTTGAATATATCGTCAACTATGTCCGAGACATTTTCGAAAATATCTCTTCCGTTTACAAAGGACTGGTCATATGCTGTTGTATTTGTTATGTCAAAATTATATCCCTGCGCTCTGTAATATTCGGTGTAAACCCGATTCAGAGCAAATGATATCTGAGCATAGATATTTGCCCGCAGTGCCTCTTCGGGCCATGTCGGATATATCTCACTTGAAGCTACATTTTTTATGTAGTCCGGAAATGATACGGTTACGTTTGCGGCCGAGGAGTTTGGCGTCCCGAGATGCACGGTTATATTGTTCGGTATAACCGGAAATCCTTGTTGACTCAAAGGGTGGCAGCCTCGCTTTCGTTCAGAATTATTTTGTCGTAATCCCCGTTGTATTCCGATTCCGGCATGAGATTCACAGGCTGAACTGTGGTTATACCCGGAAAAATTGCGCCGCCGATAAATTCCATGGGGATAAATCCGTTTTTGTCTACTTCAATTATTACCGATGTGTAGCCTTTTCCGTTTCCGGGCGATGTTGAAAGATCCGAAGATGGGGTGCCGATTTCAATCAACGGCGTGTTTCCGGAGCTGTCGGGTTTCAGTACCGCAATCACTGCCGACTCACCCTCGTCAAAACTTCTTACCGTAACATTTGCACCTTCAACGGGAATTGAACCGTTTGCCGTTCTGACACTGATTATCAGTTTTCCGACCCCGTCATTCTGAGCCATAATATTGTCACTGCCTTTCTGTATTTATTTTCTTTTTCATTTTATGCAGAGCAAGAAATTTGGGGAATAAAAAAGACCGCCCTTTGAAAGGCGGTCTTTTCCGGAAATATCAGATTACTTTATGCAGTGTTCTGCAAAGTATTTGATTGTACGAACCATCTGGCTGGTGTAGGAGTTTTCGTTGTCATACCACGAAACAACCTGAACCTCATAAAGGTCGTCTGCAATCTTTGCTACCATTGTCTGGGTTGCATCAAAGAGAGAGCCGTATCTCATTCCGATAACGTCGGAAGAAACAATGGGATCCTCATTGTATCCGAAGGACTCGGAAGCTGCTGCCTTCATGGCTGCATTGATTGCTTCTTTTGTGACATTCTCACCTTTGACAACTGCGGTAAGGATGGTTGTGGAGCCGGTCGGAACCGGAACTCTCTGCGCGGAACCGATAAGCTTGCCGTTCAGTTCGGGGATAACGAGACCGATTGCTTTTGCGGCACCGGTGGAGTTCGGAACGATGTTTGCGGCACCGGCACGTGCACGTCTCTTGTCGCCCTTTCTGTGAGGACCGTCAAGAATCATCTGGTCGCCTGTATATGCATGGATAGTGGACATGATACCGCTCTGAATCGGAGCATAGTCGTTAA
>CALBLD010000334.1 GCA_937895775.1 uncultured Clostridia bacterium | reverse complement strand
GAAAGGTGAGATCGGCAAGACTTACAGTATGTTCGTTTTCCATCTGTGCAACAAGTCTTTTGACTTCGATCTCCATTGCTCCGATTATTCCTGTCATCCTCGTTTTGCTCCTTTCAGCTTTTCGGGTAGATCATACCGTTTTTGTCATTGTTCAGTATGTCGAGAATCCGTCTGCATTCATTCTGCGCCGATACGAGCGACAGATTCAGATAATTTCCGCATTCCTTCCTTGATGCTCCGAAAACAGTTTCGCTGTGTGAAAGCGTCTTCTCAAGTGCATCCCTGAGAGCGTCTGTGACCTCGCCGTTTTCGCATCCTCTGACAAGCAGATAAAAACCGGTCTGACATCCCATCGGTCCGAAATAGATTATATTTTTTCCTATTCTCCCGTTGCGCAGATAGGTTGCGAGCATGTGTTCAACCGAATGCATGGTTATGTTGTCCATGTAATCCCCGCAGTTCGGCTTTCTTGTGCGTATGTCGTAGGTTACAATGTCACCGTCAATGCGTGAAATATAAATTCCGGGTACAATGAAGTCATGATCGACTTCAAATGATGCTATTCTTTCCATCAGATGTTTTCTCCTTCCGTAAGTCTGTCTATCGCTTTTGCCACGCCCGCGTTTTCGACAGTGTCGGTTTCACAGGTGCATATGTGCTTTATGCTGTCGGATGCATTGCCCATCGCAACCGAAATGTCGGCAGTGTAAAACATGTCGATGTCGTTCGGACTGTCGCCGATTGCAACCGACGTGAATCCGGGGTAGTAGAGCATGATGCGTTCGACAGAACTGCCTTTGCTGAAGCCTTTGACCGAACACTCGGCGTATGTTTCATTCTGGACGACAGTGTAAAATGTTGAGAAGTAACGCATTTCCGCAGGCGAAAGTTTGCCCCATATGATGATTTTTTCGGTAATATAGCCGGGGAAAGCACTCATGAATTCTTCCGGAGAAGAAGGAATCGGTGCTTTTCCGAAATCATATCCGATAACATCGGTTCTGCCCTCAAGCTGTCCGCTCCTCTTGCCGTTCATCAGAAATCTGAGTGATTTCAGAACCAATTCGTCTTTTATGTATTCGGAAACGATTACTTTGTTGCCTATGCGGATGTACGCGCCCGATGCGGCGGATATTCCGTCGGTTTCAAGCGTTTCGGTCAGCCACTTCGGAACAAAACCCACACTGCGCCCGGTGTTTATAAATACGGCATGTCCGGCAGAACGCGCTTTTTCAATTGCCGTGATGTTTTGTTCCGGTATTTTGCCCTTCGGTCATCAGTGTTTCATCTATGTCTATAAAGAAGACGTATTTTTTCATAATTGCCTCGGATAATGTTTGTCGGACAAAAAGGTCGGTGCGGCTTGACGTCGCCCGACCTTTTCGATTTTTTACTTAATGTAGTTTTTTACGATAGCCTCAACAGAGTCGATTGCAGTCGGTATCTTGTCGATGTCTTTTCCGCCTGCCGTTGCAGTGTCGGGACGACCGCCGCCCGAGCCTCCGCATATAGCGGCAACCTCTTTCACGATTCTGCCTGCGTTTGCACCATGCGCTACGGCATCCTTGCCGCATCCGCATATGAAATTCAGTTTTCCGTCAACTACCGACGCCACAACCGTGACAGAGTTTTCGTTTTCCGCACGAAGCTCGTCGCACAGATTTCTTACTGCGGGAAGGGCAAGACCGTCAAGACGTCCGGAATATACCGTCGTGCCGTTCACGTCCTTGGCTGATTTGCGGAGTACATCGATCTTCGATGACGCCATCTTCGCCTCGAGCGATTCGATTTCGCTCTTTGCCGCTTTGACTTCCGATTGAAGCTGAGCGGCACGCTTGGTAATATCGGTTGCGGCAACCTTCATTTCTTTTGCGGTCGCCTCAATCAGCGCATCTTTTTCCGCAAGCAGAGCAAGCACTCCCTGTCCGGTTGTGCCTTCTATTCTTCGGATGCCTGCGGCAACCGAGGATTCGGAAATAATTTTGAACAGCCCTGCCTTTGCGGTGTTGTCAAGATGTGTTCCGCCGCAAAGCTCTGTGGAGAAGTCGCCCATCTTGACCATTCTTACAACACTTCCGTATTTTTCGCCGAAAAGTGCCATTGCACCGTCTTTCTTCGCCGTTTCGATGTCGGTTTCGATTGTAACGATCGGATCGCCGATAAGAATGTGAGCGTTTACAAGTGTTTCAACCGAAGCAAGCTCGGCTTTGGTGAGAGGAGCAAAATGTGTAAA
>CALBLD010000333.1 GCA_937895775.1 uncultured Clostridia bacterium | reverse complement strand
CGTTCTCTTGACCTTGAGCGATCTTGCCGAAATATCCATCATGCGGTCAAGACGCTTGAAGAAGTCCTTTTCGTCCTCCGAAAGATATGCGATTCTCGGCATGTTGATGGTAACAACGCCGATAGAGCCTGTACTCTCGCCCGAGCCGAAGAATCCGCCCGATTTTTTGCGCAGTTCGCGCAGGTCGAGACGCAGACGGCAGCACATCGAACGCACGTCGCTCGGTTCCATGTCGCTGTTTATATAGTTGGAGAAATAGGGGGTTCCGTATTTCGCGGTCATTTCGAAGAGCATTCTGTTGTTTTCGGTCTCCGACCAGTCAAAATCCCTTGTTATCGAATATGTCGGTATGGGATACTGGAAGCCGCGTCCGTTGGCGTCGCCCTCGATCATAATTTCGATGAACGCCTTGTTGACAAGACGCATCTCATCCTGACAGTCTCCGTATGTGAAGTCCATATCCTTGCCGCCGACGATTGCGGGCAGATCCTTGAGGTCAGCCGGAACGGTCCAGTCAAGCGTGATGTTGGAGAAAGGTGCCTGCGTACCCCAGCGCGACGGAGTATTTACTCCGTAAACGAACGACTGTATGCACTGCTTTATCTCCTTGTACGAAAGGTTGTCCACCTTTACAAAGGGCGCAAGATAGGTATCAAACGACGAAAATGCCTGTGCACCTGCCCATTCGTTCTGCATTATGCCGAGGAAGTTGACCATCTGATTGCAGAGCGTCGAAAGGTGGGAGGCGGGAGAAGATGTGATCTTTCCGGGTACTCCGCCGAGTCCCTCGCGTATGAGCTGCTTGAGGCTCCAGCCCGCGCAGTAGCCGGTGAGCATCGAAAGGTCATGGATGTGAATGTCGCAGTTTCTGTGGGCACTGCTGATCTCGTCGTCGTATATCTCGGACAGCCAGTAGTTTGCGGTAATCGCACCCGAGTTCGAAAGAATGAGTCCGCCAACCGAATATGTAACAGTGGAGTTCTCCTTTACGCGCCAGTCGAGCGCATGAAGATATTTATCGACCGTTTCCTTGTAGTCAAGGACGGGATTTTTCATATTACGGAGCTTTTCGCGCTGTTTACGGTAAAGGATGTACGCCTTTGCCACTCCGTCATAGCCGCCCTGAATAAGCACTCTTTCCACGCTGTCCTGCACTTCTTCGACTGCCACAAATCCGTTCTTTACCTTCGGAAGGTAGTCTGCCGTGACCTTGAGCGCAAGGAAGTCTATGATGTTGTCGGTGTAATCGGTTCCCGTTGCGTCAAACGCTTTTTTCATCGCGTTTGTGATCTTGCTGATATCGAAATCAACCTGTTTTCCGTCTCTTTTGATGATTCTGTACATTGTTCCCGGAGTCTCCTTATCTTTTTATCTTTAATTATTGTTTTCTGTTTGAAATGCCGGCTTATATGCCTCTCAGCTCAACCGACGGGACATACGGTCTGACTGCGTCCGCAATGGCGCGCATTTCGTCCGCACCGAAAGCGGACAGACCATAGGGCGATATCAGATCGCCCGAATTTTTGAACTGTTGGAGAAAATACTTCTTTGCACCCGCAATCTCCTTTGCAAGGGTGGTCATGCTTTCGACGGTGTGTATTCCCTTCACAACCGTCGTGCGGAACTCATATTCGATTCCGCATGACATGAGCAGCTTTGCCGATCTGACTATCCTGTCGGTATCGATGTTCGCAAGACCGACTGTCATCGGATAAGCCGCAAGCGAGTTCTTGATGTCCATTGCGACGTAATCGCAAAGACCTTCGTCGATTATCCTGCGGAGCAGATCGGGTTCGGTACCGTTCGTGTCAAGCTTGACGCTGTATCCGAGCGACTTGATTTTCCGCATAAGCAGGGCGACATCCGGATAAATGAGCGGTTCTCCCCCGGTTATCACCATTCCCTCAAGCAGTCCCGCGCGCTTTTCCAGAAATTCGGACAGCTCGTCCTCGCCGATGCCCTCTCCCGCTTCATGCGTTACAAGGGCAGCGTTGTGGCAGAACGGACACCTCAGATTGCACCTGTCGGTAAAAATTATTCCCGCGACCTTGCCGGGGTAATCGAGCAGTGTAAGTTTCTGTATTCCCGCAATCTTCATACGCCACTCCCCCGTCCAATCCGTCGGATATCCGTTTTTCCGATCGTCCGCACCTCATGCGCGACCGACAGGCTTATTCTATCACAGACATTTCCCTTTGTCAATATGCCGGACGCATTTTTGTTGAATTTTTTATCAAAAAAACACAA
>CALBLD010000332.1 GCA_937895775.1 uncultured Clostridia bacterium | reverse complement strand
GCGGGATGTACAAAGGCACCGACCGAAGGCACAAATACCGTCAACTCCTCCGATGTATTATCGGTAACTTCTCGGGCAGACGTAATTCATCGTGAGCCTCCTGATAGCATTATATTCGTAGGCAAAGGTCTTGCAAAACTGCGTTCATTTGACACGGACGACAAGGAAGGAATTTTCGGACTTCTCACATCCATAGATAATATGTATGAAGAAGGCATTTACGGTACACTGTTTGTCGATTGTTACGGTGAAGAAGACATCTATAAAATAATAGACTTTCTGAGAGCATTGAAGCTTCCGGAGATAAAGGGTGCAGAAATCATCAATGTTGGAATTTACCCGGAACGTAATGTATACAGCGCCTATTCAAAAAAAATAATAATAGCATACAAGTTCAACAGTCCGGCTGAATCGGACATATGCCGTGTTATGTATATAGAATATACGTATGCGAGCGATGTTACTCTTGAGCAGAGGATGAACGAATACAGCCAGTTCGGCGGTGAAATCACCGTATGCAAAGACGGCATCAAAGCCGCAGGACTTACCGAAAGAACGACCAATGCGGAAGATCACAGAACAATCTGTTTTGCCGAACTGGAAGGCTTCCCCGTAATGATTACATTCCGATATGCGCGCAAAAACGTCAGTGTCGACTTTCCCAAACCGTCGGAACCGATCAATGCGGAACTGCTTGACATTCTGAAAAATGATGTCACCTTCACTTCCTTCTTTGCAACCGACGCTTCCGATCAGACGGCAGACTGACACAAAATCCCCGAGCCGAAGGAGCAATCCTTCGGCTCGGGGACAAGCCGAAACGTGAAAGGAAGCGATTATTCTGTGATAAAAAGGTACATACTGTGTTTTTTGGTAGTCAATCTGATTCTCATTATGATTTTCGTCGGGATTCAAGTCGTTAAATTGATATTATTCAGATACAATTTTCTCTGGGAATTCTCTGCCGACTACAAAAATTATGCGGACGACTTTAACGTGGTGAAAAATTATATTGCCGCAGAGTTCCCCGATGTGACCGACAAAGATCTTTACATATCGGACAGCAGTGACAAACGTGTGGGTCTGTTTGATCCGGAAACAAACAGCCGTCTGATATTGCCGGACGATGTCGCGGCATCTCTCAACTCAATATACGAAAATGCATTTCCCAGCAAGGATTCGGTACTTGACAGCATAAACATCCACGGAAAAAGAATTTCATTCCGTATTTTCATCGGCGAATATGCGCTTGTTTATTCACCCGACAGCAAACCCACGTGGGTGAACCGACCGAGTGATGTTTCGGAGTGCAAAGTCAAAGTAAGGTCTCTCGGGAACGGATGGTATCACGTTACGAAGTACAGAGGCTGATAAACGCCAAAAACCGAAAAGCAGAGAAACCCGTCCGCGGATATCCGCGGACGGGGATATTTTTATAAACTGTGGGTTATCAGTCGGATATGACCGCAAAGCCTTTATCCGAAAAAAATCCGCGTGCCGCCGAAAGCTCGTCGGCGGTCGGCAGTCGGACATCTGCCGCAGGATAGTTCATACCGAGTGCCGTATACTTGTTTTCGGCATAATTATGATATCCGAGTACCTTTACCGCCGTTATACAGCTTTTATAATCGCACAGAAGCTCCGCTATCGCGGGCATTTCGTCGTCGTTACAATCGGGTATATACGGCACGCGTATCTCGACGCGGCAGTTATTTTCGCAGAGCAGTGCAAGATTTCCGATTATCCGACCGTTTCCGACCCCTGTAAGCCTTTCGTGCAGTCGGCTGTCGGCGCATTTCACGTCAACGAGAAATTTATCGGTATACGGCATTACCGCCCGGACAGCCTCCGCGCTTACGCATAGACAGCTGTCAACCGCCGTTCCGATTCCCTCAATCTTCGCTCTCATCAGAACCTCTTTACAGAAATCCGGCTGAAGCAGAGGCTCGCCGCCCGAGAGGGTTATCCCGCCGCCGGTCGTATCGAAGAAGAACCTGTCGGGCAGAATTCTTCCGACAAGTTCCGCCGCTCCGATTTCCTCCCCGAAAATCTTTATCGCTCCCGACGGGCAGACCCTTTCGCAGGCTCCGCAGGCAGTGCATTGCGATCTGTCGTAAACATGCACGCCGTCCGCGGTCGTTTGCGCTCCCGACGGGCAGACCCGCACGCACATTCCGCAGGATCTGCATTTATCCTTATAGAAAGCAAGCAGATTTTTCGTTTCAAGCCCCTCGGGATTATGACACCATCTGCAACGGAGCGGGCAACCTTTGAGAAAGACGGTTGTACGCAGTCCGTCGCCGTCGTGTATCTCGAAATTCTTTATCGCAAATATCTTTCCTTTTATCTCCGACATCAGCCTTCAAGTCCCTTTGCCCTTTCGATGAAGTCCTTCTGTATCTCCGGCTTCATGTTTACAAAATACTCGTTCCATCCGCAGACCCTTATCTGGAGATTCCTGTAACTGTCGGGGTCGGCGACCGCTTTTTCCAGCGTTTCGGCTGACACGACGTTGCCCTGTATCATCAGACCGCCGCTTTTGAAATAGCTTTCAATTATCCTGCCGAGTATATACTTTCCCTTTTCGCCGCTTACAGCCGATGGATGAAGCATGAAGTCAAGCGGCGCGCCGTCTATGAACAGTCCCTGATCCACCGCAAGCATCGAACGTATAAATCCGGTGATCCCGGCAAATTCCATGCCGTTGACCGGCCGCATGTTTTTGGACAGCGGCTCTCCCGCAAGTCTGCCGTCGGCGGTCGCTCCCGAATTTCCGCCGAAGCGTTCGGCGTTGTCAACCGAATCGGCACCCAGCCTGTATATTCCGCCGTAGCCGTTCGGCGTGCCGATTATGTTGTCGCCGCAGAACTTGTATATATCGGCGGCAAGTGCGTCCGCTTCCCGGTTTCCGTTACCCCACTTGCACCTGTCTTTTCTGATCTCGGTGCGAAGCTCCTCGGCTCCCTGCCAGTTATTTTCAAGCAGTTTGGCAAGCTCGGGAAGGGTCAGTCTCTTCTGCTCGTAGACAAGTTTTCTGACCGCAAGGAGCGAATCGACCGCGCTTCCGATCGCACAGCATTTGAGCGAGCTGTTGTGGATATCCATTCCCCTGTTGAAGAAATCGGTGCCGTTTTTCATGCAGTCGTCATGCGTGAGCGAGAGCAGAGGCGCAGCGTAATTCTCGTGGCTGACCGATTCCTGAAGTCTTACATTTTCCTTGCAGAAATTTATAAATTCAAGCAGATAATGCCTGTATATCGCATAAAACTCATCAAATGTCTGCGGAGCCGTGTCGGTGCGTCCGAACATGATATCCCCGTGAAGCAGATCCCTGCCGCCGGTTATCGCAAGTTCGACACCCTTTGCAAGGTTTATCCATGCCGAGCAGATACGCGCATCCTCGTAATTCGGAACTATACATTCGTAGCATCCGAGCGGAAGATAGGTTATCGACTTTTCCCTCGGCATACCGATCCTGTCATATGCGCAAAGCATATTTTCGTCCGATATTATGACCATACTGCTGTTGCCCTCGATTATCATTTCGATGAGAGTATTGTATGTCTTTTCGGGGAAAAGCTTATTGTATCTGACATGGAGCTTCGGATTCGACAGTTTTTCCTCGCGGTAAGCTTCAAGAAGTATATCGACAAGCTCGTTTACGCCGCTTTTTCCGTC
>CALBLD010000331.1 GCA_937895775.1 uncultured Clostridia bacterium | reverse complement strand
CTCAGATAGCGTTTCATTTCTCCGATTATCATCGGAACCGCATATGTCGAAAATTTGACCTCATGCGTTGTGTCGAAATTATCAACAGCCTTTATAAGTCCGATACAGCCGACCTGAAACATATCGTCAAGATTCTCGCCTCTGCTTGCAAATCTGCTCACTATCGACAAAACAAGCCGCAGATTTCCGTCAATAAGTCTGGTACGTGCATTTTCATCGCCTTTACTGCATTTCAAAAGCAGGTCTTTTTTTTCTTCATCCGACAGAACAGGCAATTTTGAAGTATTTATTCCGCATACATCCACTTTGGCATAATACATACCTTGATCTTCCTTTTCTTTTTTTACAAGCGTTTCAGACATTACCGTATTTATTATTGCCGCGGTGCCGACAGATAAACAAAAAAATCATGGGCATTTCTGCCATTGAGTTCAGAGTTCCTGCATCACATCTTATTATCTGCAGTTTTTTCAAAGTTTTACTTGACACATCGCCAAATATAAAGTATAATTAAGGGAGAATCTGTTTTCAGCATAACCATTACGAAAGGCAAAAAGGCAGTTAATATGGAATGGACATCAGTTAACGACATACGTGAAAAATATCTTTCATTTTTTGAATCAAAGGGGCATCTGCGTCACAAAAGCTATCCTCTTGTACCGATAGGCGACAAATCAATACTTCTCATCAATGCGGGTATGACGCCGCTTAAAAAGTATTTTACGGGAGAAGCCGAACCGCCGCGTCACCGTATGACGACATGCCAGAAATGTATAAGAACACCCGACATAGACAGGGTCGGCATCACCGCACGTCACGGCACTTATTTTGAGATGCTCGGCAATTTCTCTTTCGGTGATTATTTCAAGCGCGAAGCAATCACATGGGCATGGGAGTTCATTACGAAGGTACTTGAGATGCCTGTTGACAAGCTTTGGGTCACCATTTACCGTGACGACGACGAAGCCTACGACATCTGGGCAAACGAGATCGGCATTGATCCCGCAAAGATCGTGCGCCTCGGCAAGGAGGACAACTTCTGGGAACACGGCTCGGGTCCGTGCGGTCCCTGCTCTGAAATCCACTTTGACCGCGGTCCCGAATACGGATGCGGCAAACCCGACTGCAAGCCGGGTTGCGACTGCGACAGATACATGGAATTCTGGAATCTTGTGTTCACTCAGTTCAACAACGACGGCAAGGGCAACTACACCCGTCTTGCCAAGCCAAACATTGACACGGGCATGGGACTTGAACGTCTTGCCTGCATAATGCAGGGCGTAAACAACCTTTTTGAAGTTGACACGGTACGCAACATCATGAAGGCGATTTCGGACAAGGCAAGCATTCACTACGGACAGGGCGAAAAGACCGACATTTCACTCCGCGTTATTACCGACCACATCCGTTCATCCACATTCATGATATGTGACGGAGTAATTCCGTCAAACGAGGGACGCGGATATGTTTTGCGCAGACTTCTGCGCCGTGCATCACGTCACGGTCGTCTGCTCGGCATAAGCGGACTTTTCCTCGGCGACATTGCGGAAGTGGTTGCGCATGAAAATCTGTCCGAATATCCCGAGCTTACCGAGAAGCTTCCCTACATCAAAAAGGTAATTACGATGGAAGAAGAGAGATTTGCGTCCACAATCGATGCGGGCATCTCGATTTTTTCGAACATTGCAAAAAAGATCATTGCCGGCGGAGGACACACGATACCGGGAGACGAAGTATTCAAGCTTTACGACACATTCGGCTTCCCGTATGATCTCACCAAGGAGATTGCCGCGGAACAGGCACTTACGCTTGACGAAGAAGGGTTCAAGCGGCTCATGACGGCGCAGAAGGAGCGTGCGCGCAATGCACGTGCTTCGATCTCCGGTTGGAGCGATGCATCGAAATCGCTCATCACAGACTTTGCCAAAACCGATTTTATCGGGTACACCGACAAAGTTTGCGAGGCAAAGGTTATCGGCATAATTGCGGACGACATGAAGGTTGACAGAGTCAACGAGGGCGAGTTTTCGGTCATTACCGACAGGACTGTTTTCTACGGAGAAGGCGGCGGTCAGGTCGGCGACACCGGCGTTATTTACGACAGCGACACCATGGTAAACGTGATCGACACACAGAAGATCGACGGTGTTTATATACATCAATGCTCGATGGTTAACGGAGACATTGCCGTCGGCGATACGGTAAAACTTGAAATAAACGATGTACGCCGTCAGGCAATCGCACGCAATCACTCGACATGTCACCTGCTTCAGGCAGCCCTCCGCAAGGTTCTCGGAAACCACGTAGAACAGGCGGGATCGTATGTTGACGAGCATCGTGTAAGATTTGATTTTACACATTGTGCTCCTCTCACCAAAGCCGAGCTTGCTTCGGTTGAAACACTTGTAAACGCTCA
>CALBLD010000330.1 GCA_937895775.1 uncultured Clostridia bacterium | reverse complement strand
CTCCGATTTCGGGTATGTCGTCCGGGTCGGTCGTATCGTCCGCACGGGTGACGGCATCCCTGTCGGTAACCGACGTTTCGTCGGTATGCGGCAGATCACTGTCCGTGACCGAAGAAGCCTTCTCCGACGCATCCGAAATAACGGCATTGACACCGACTGCGGCAAACGCATGTCCCTGCGAGCCGTTGCAGGCAAGAGCCGCGGCAACGACAATCACCGCAGACAGAGCGGTTCCGACAGCAGACAGCAGAGTGCTTCTCTTCCATTTTATCTTCTTTTCTTCCGATTCGTTATGCACTGCGCTGTCTCCTTTCCGATTCGTTATCTCTGTATTCAATGTATGCACAGAGGTATAAATCCGTGTTTTCCGACCTCATATACGGGTCGGAAAACGGTCGAATATGACCGTGCGTTCATTGACACAAGAGGTAGTTTATCACATTTGTCTTAATTTTTCAAGTCTAAATACCGATTTTATGAGCAAATTCACAAATCATTTACATTATACCGTTCTTTTTCTACGCAAACACCCGTAAACGTGGATAATTCTGACCCAATTTTTACCGCATAACAATCGACCGTCGGTTAAAACACACAAAAACGGAGACAAAGGCATCAGCCTTTGTCTCCGTCCCGGTTTATTCGGTTCAGTCGATGACGGTAAGCTCGCTCACGCTGACGAAACCGACACCGCCGGCGGTTCCCGCGATACGTATGCCCATACAGTTTTTCGCTTCATTCAGTCTGAAGGTGTAGCTCTGGTAGCCGGGAGTAAAGGTATCAAAATCGTCTCCGATCGGATAGCCGTCGTTGCCGTCACATTCGGCATCGATCCATCCGTCGGCTGTAAGAATCTGAATCTTCACGCTTCCGTTCTTGAACCAGCCGCCGTTGTTGAAATGGTTGCCCTCGGTAAAGATCAGTCCCGAAACGCTGCGTTCCGATGTGAACAGGTATCCGAAATAGGTAAACGCATCCGGATTTTCGCCGACGTAGGTGTCGTACTGCATTTTGTCGTTTGCCGACGATGCACTCGGGATAATGCCGTCGCAGATAACTCCGATATCCTGCGATCCGCCGCCCAAGGGCGCACCGACCGAGCAGATAACGGCAGGTCTGCGGTTGACGGTTACACTGCCGTCGTTTGTAAGCGGAGTTATTTCGGCAACGCTGATAAAGTGTGCGCCTCCGCCCGGCTTGCCTCTGAAACGCACACCGTCACATTCGGTCGGCTTTTCGAGCCTGAACGTATAGCTTTCGAACGGCAGTCCGTGGGCGGTCATGTTGTTCGCATCCGGGTATGCTTTTCCGTCGATCACGGTTGCAGCCTCAACCCAGTTTCCGCCGACAAGAAGTTCAAGAACAGGTGCTTTTTCGAACCAGCCGCCGTCCCAGAAGTGCAGGCCCTCGGTGAATTTGACTCCGGTGATCGACACCGTTCTGTCGAACTTCATTCCGACATAGAGCGAGTCAAGCTCTCCGCCTCCGCAGTATGTATCATACTGCAATGCGGCGGACGAATCGCTCGTTGACGGGATAACGCCGTCGCAGAAGACGTTCATATCCTTGTTGCCGCTTCCCCAAGGATTTTCAACCGAGCATATCGGGGTATATTTCACGCCTTTCAGCTCGGATTCAAGGGTTACGGTCGTTTCAAGTGTGATCTTTGTGCCTTCTTCGCCCTCGACCGTGCATGTTATCTTATAGGTTCCCGGCTTTGCATAGCCGTATTTGCAGAGATTTTCGCTTGTCACGTAGCCGTCGCCCATGTCGTAGGTCACTTTTTTGATTTTTTCCGATCCGGCTGACGCAAATCTGACATTTACCGAGCAGTCGCCCGAGACGCTGACAAGAAGCTGCGCTCCGATACCGCCCTCCCACTGTTCGAACGGAACAGCCTTCACCTTTTCGGGAACAACAAGGGTGTAATCGTCGCCCGAAACCGTTCCGCCGGAGGAAGAGACCGCCTCCGAGATAAGCTTCATCGAAAGCTCAAGAACCTGTTCAAGCGTATACTCCGTGGTCTGGAACTTCGTTCCGGTCATATCGACAGCCGATTTGTATTTGTCGGGTATAGCCGACGCGCCGAGAAAGTTGCAGAGTACCGATGCGGCGGTTGACGGATTGCAGTCGCTGTCCTGCCCGCATCTTGTCGATATGATTATCGTCTTTTCAAGGTCGCCGCCGCCGTAAAGCAGTCCGATCAGCACATACGCGCTGTTCAGCTTTGCATCTATATTGATCGGTCCCGCACACTCTGTACATTTATCGGTCGATGCCCACTTATCCTCAAGCGTTCTCCATACCGTTTCCCAGTTTTCGCCTCTGTTGTAACCGTTTACGACGTCGAGAAGCGTATCTTTGAATAGCGTTCCGTCGGGGACTGCGTCAAGTCCCGCCTGTATAACCTCGTCAAGAGTTGCCGCAGTGTATGCCGCCGAATGGAGCGCGGTCACGAACACGCCGCCGTACACACCGTCGCCGTAGTTCATGATATGTCCGAGCTCAAACGACCGTTCAGAGGCTCTGTTAACAAGTCCCGGATAGATCATTCCGAGAAAATCGGCTTCGATCTGCCAGTCGATATCGTCGGCATGGATGTTGTACACGGGACTTCCCGAATCCGGGTACTTTATTCCGTTTTGCAGATTGAGTCTTGCCTGATAGTTCGCGTGCCAGAGCGGAAACTCGGACTTTGCGAAATTGTCGGCGATCAGATTCACATCGCAGTCGATGCCGTTCTTGTTCATCATTTCCATGAACGGAATTTCAACATAGAGGTCATCCTGCGAAAAAGCGTCGTTTATCATTGCGGAACGCCATGCGGGCATTCTGTTTTCGGGCATGATCTCGCCGCGGTATCCGAATTCGGTCGATGCCGCCCACGATACTCCTATCATCTGTCCGAGCCAGCCGCCGAGCAGTTTATCGTATATCTCATCCTTTGTAAGTGTGGAGGTGCCCTCCGAAAGGGTCGCCGAGCCGAGATTTATCTCCCGCACGACCTTATCACCGCTTATCAGCTTTGCGGTTGCCGAAAAAGAGGTGATTTCCGACGGAATGCCGACGATCGTGCATGCGATAAGTCCGCAATCGTTTGCCGCACGGTATTTTTCGCCGTCCGCGGATATCGAGGTGTATGCTCTGTCTGCCTCGTAATTTTTGGTTTTTACCGTTTCGCCGTCGTTCATGAAGCTTATCGAAAACTCGCATCTGTCATATTTTTTCAGATCGCTCTTTCTTGCCTCCATAATTACACGGAGATCCTTTTTCAAAACGTCGTCTGCATTTTTTCTCGTCTGACTGAAACCCTTTGCTTCCCGATCCGCAGAAGGGGCGGCAAGCAGTATTCCGTCCTCCGCCTTGTCTGCCGCGCTCACCGCAAAACCCGCCGGCAAAAGAGCAAGGCAGAAAGACAGGACAAGAATCATTGAAACAATTTTCTTCATTTTATAAGCGTTCCTTTCCCGACTAATCGTCGTAATTTATTTTCCCCGGAGTTCCCTCCGTGTTTTCGGTCGATATAAGCACTATATCATTGCAGTCGATCACGCATATTTCGATCTCCGGTGCAACATATTTCTTTTTTTCGTTCATAAACTCACTCCGTTCTCATTTTGCCTTGATATGCTTTATTGTACGCTCAACCATATCGTCGATATTTACTCTTCCGACGCCGAAGATCGAAGTGTCAAGCATTCCGTTTATCGGTGCGGTCCACTGTGCGCCTATCGACAGACTTCCGTTCATCATTCCGACGACCGAGCCGACGGTTGCACCGTTGCAGTCTGTGTCAAATCCGGTCTCGACCGCCATGCATATCGATTTCGTGTAGTCGCCGCCGCCGTAAAGGAGGGACGCCGCAACAATCATTGCGTTCGGTATCGTATGACACCATCCGTGATCGCTGAACTCGTCGTATTCGGCATGTATTTTCGCAAATGCCTCGTTCTTTGAGACGCCGTTTTTGTACCCGTCAACGATCGATCTCACCGACTTCCACAGCCTTGATGCGGTCGGAACCTGGGCAAGCCCCATGTTCACGACTTCAACGATGTCACTGCAACCGGCAGCAGCCGCTATCATCGCCGCGGCAAACATTTCGCCGTATATTCCGTTTTTGACATGCGATATAGAAGCGTCGCGCCACGCCATTTCGGCAGCCGCGGCGGGGTCGCACGGGTTTATGTATCCGAAGTAGTCTCCGCGTATCTGTGCGCCTATCCATTCGCGGTAAACATTTTTGTATACCGCAGACATCGGCGGGCGGTAACCCATCACAAAGTTTTTGAATGCGACGCGCTCCGCCGTGCAGTATGCGTCCTTCCCCTGATACCATACCCACGAATTCGCCACATCCGACGGCTTGAAATCACGCCCGAAGCGATCGACTATCACCGATGCGAGAACGGTATAATTTGTGTCATCGTCAACCGGAGCGCAGGCAATCGCATCGGCAAGGCTGTCTCTTCTCACCCGATATGATATTTCGTTCTGCAATTCCGGCGTGACATCGGAGGTCGTTATGTATCTGTGAAGCGGATAATTATCCGAACTTTTAAGTAATTTGTTAAGCTCGGGCGTGTGGATCCCTTCGATAGGCTTGCCGAGCAGACAGCCGCAGATTCTTCCGAGCCATGCCCCTCTGATTTTCTCCTTCAACTCATGTGCGGACGGCATTTTCATCTGTACCGTTTCGCCGGAGGAAAGCTCTTTTATCTCCCGGTAGCCGGAAGGCTCGGTATAGGGGTATCCTTCAACCGTTGCGGCGGAGCAGACGATATCGAAAAGCTGATCCGCCATCTTCTCCTTGTGTTCTCCCGCCGGCATCTCGTAAACAGCCTTGAAAAGTTTTTCGTACATTGAAATGTCTTTGCCCTCCTCAATCGACTGTCTGTACTCGTTGAGAAGGTTCTGCGGATAGGATTCCCAGTAGAACATGTGCTCATAGTCGGGAGCAATGTCACTGCCGTGAAGCATTTCCTCGGTTATCCTGTTGCTTCCCTCAAGCACAAGCGAATCAAGCGTCACGCGGAAAAGCTTCGCCATTTTCACAAGATGCTCAAGTCCCGGGATTGCGCTTCCGCTTTCCCATTTCTGTACCGCCTGCCTCGAAACGCCGAGCGATGCGGCAAGCTCTTCCTGCGACATTCCTTCGCCCGTGCGGAGTTTTGCAATCTGTAATCTAAGCTCCATATGCTTTCTTCCTTTCGTTTTTGTATGATGTCACAAATATCTGTCGGTTTCGCTTTAATTATCTATGGTTTTCATTAAAAAATCAACCACTTTCTGTTGTCAATAAAAGCAACCCGCAGTTGCGTAAACGCTCCTGCGGGTCAAAAATCATCCGGAATTTCATCTTGCGGCGGCTTTTGCCTTTCCGACAGTCGCTGCTCTGCATCTTTTGTACAGTTCTTCGACCGCAAGCCTCGTTTTTGCAACAACATTGCCGCTTCCCTCTTCGGGGAAGCAGTAAAAAAGTTTGTCCTGATCGCCTATGCAGATCATGTCCCCTATTTCGTACCAGAAATAATCGGAATAGAGCGAATACGAATGATCGGGACGCTGTCTGTAAACAAGTCTGCCGTCACAGCCGGTAAGCTCAAATCCATCGGATCGGTGAACGAGCCTGCCGCTCCCTACCTCATAAATCGACTTGGAATTGACCATCATCATTATCCGCACGGGGATATCGAGCAAGTACGTCCCCAATTCGATCTCGTTTTTCACGCACTCGCGTTCCCATTCGAACCAATCGGGAATGTGATCGATCTCGGTGCCTCCTTCGACAGCGCGTATCTCACCGGTCTCGGTGAGAAAATATTTCTTGCCGCATTTTTTGCAGACGAGCGTGTCCCCGACACCGACGGTCTCACCCTCGGCTTTGCACGACGGACATTTGTAGAGTACCCGTTCAAGTCCCTGCGCGCGGAAGTCGGCGTCTACCCTTATATTGTTGTCTCTCTGCCATCTGAAATTGTCGAAATCAAACTGTCTGTTGACCGTCTCGCCGATTTCGGAGGCATCCATCGATTTCAGATCCTCGGGAGAAAGCAGATATTCGACCTCCGCCGATACCTTCACCTTTCGCTGACGAAGCCCGTTGTAAAGGGGATCATGAAGAAATGCTCCGTAGGTTCTGACCATTATGACCGGAACTCCGAGCATTTTGAGACATTTCCCGACCGTGTCGGGGAGCGGAGTCGCCTTTCCGTCAAAGCTGTAACTCGCCTCGGGGTACATGAGAACCGAGCATCTGTTTTGACGGATGGTATAGGCTATGTTTCTCACAAGTCTGAAATCGCTCACGAATTTGTTTGTGGGTATGCATCCGAGCCGATACATCAGCCATCTCTTTCCGACAAAGCCGTCGGAGGTGCAGACTATGTTGAACGGACGATCGGCAAAAACTGTTGCGGCGATCTTCAGATCGATAAATGCCGAATGGTTCATAAGTATCATGCAGGGCTGATCGGCGGACAGCTTCTCCATCCCGATCTTTTTTACGCTGAAATCGGTCGCACGCAGCTCGCCCGCCGACAAAATCGCAAGAAGCTTTCTGAAAAAGGGAGAAGGACGTCTCGGAAGGAGATATTTCTCCTTTTTCATCGCAATTACCCTGCCGTAATCAAGAATTTTATGTTTTATTTTCATCCCGCGCCTCCGACATTTTCTTCATTAAAACAAGTATACAATATCCGCGGCGGGATGTCAATACGAACATAAAAAAACATCCCGGCAAAGTTCGGACTTTGTCGGGATGCCATGTAAATACTTATTCTTCTTCGATCATTTCGTTTATAAGTCCCTCGGGCGTTGCGGTAAGGTAAGGCTGATCCGGCCATCCTCCGATCGGTACCCAGTACTCGTCCGAGCCGTCCTCGTTGGCGTGAGCCGCTCCGCCTATGATGAGGTCTCCGACCGTCTTCCACGCAACACCCACCGTAACCGTGTTCAGATCGGGATCGATCGATTCGGTAGGCAGATTCTCGGCGGCGATGAACACTTCGGTTATCGTGTGGTATTTTGTATTTCCTTCATTTTCGTAGGTTATCATGACCGCATCGTCAATATTGTTGCTCTTGAGACAGGTGTTGCCTATGCCGTCGGCATAAACATAATACTGTATAACGGGTGCAAAGCCGATAAAAAACTCGAAATTGGAGTTCAGCCACCAGCTTGACGCACCGTTTATGTATTCGTCGTGATATGCGTCGCAGGCAAGGAAAAGACCGAGATCCGTATAGCACGCATAGAATACAGCCTTTTTGTGTGCGTATGCTCCTTCTCCCTGAAGAACGATTGTTTTGTAGCCTTCCCACTCGTCGAGCTTTCCGTCAACGCTGAACTTCGATCCGTCGGCAAGGGTGTATGCACCCGAAACCGGTCCGGAGGACGGCGGTGTTGCGGTGGTGAGCGTCGGAGCGGTGGTTACCTTCGGTTTTTCGGTCGTAGTCACCTTCGGTGCGTCGGTGGTCGCGGCGGTTGTCACATCTCCGCCTTTTGCGCATGCGAACAACATTCCGCAAAGCAGGGTAATGGCAACAGCAGACAAAAATATTTTTTTCATTTGAGACATCTCTCCCTTCTTTTCATTAATCCCATTATAATCGATATTTTTTATATTGTCAACAATTTTACGAATATTTTTTGTGATTTTTTCAGCAAATTACACGTATTTCATTCCGACATATCTTTTTCTGTTATACTATTGACATTGCGAGCCGAATGTGTATAATTGAATCGGGAGACGCAGACACACGAAAAATCTTCTCCCGACTCTGCAACGAAAGGCGGCTTTCCGAACGAAAGCCAAGGTTTACACATTTATGAAAAAAGCAAAAATTCTCGTCGTCGGAAGCATGAACATGGATCTTATCACCTCGGGTGACCATTTTGTAAAATCGGGGGAAACAATTTACGGCACCGCCTTTTCGACCGCTCCCGGAGGAAAGGGCGCAAATCAGGCGATACAGGCGGCAAGGCTGTCCGCAGATGTCACACTGGTCGGCAAGATCGGCAACGACGCCTTCGGCAGAGAACTTCTGAAATCCGCAAACGATTCGGGAGTTGACACATCGAAGGTGATTGTGGACGAAAACGTCCCCACCGGGATCGCCGACATACAGCTCTGCAAAACCGAAAGCGGCACGCTCAACCGCATAATTATAGTTCCGGGCGCAAACGGCGCAATAACCGTCAATGACGTTTCCTTCCTTAAAGAAAAGATAAAGGAGTACGACATGGTCATACTCCAGCACGAGATACCGCAGGAGATCAATGTCGAACTTGCCGGATATGCCGCAGAAGCGGGAGTGGCGGTCATGCTCAATCCCGCGCCCGCCGCAAAGATTCCGGACGCACTTATGAAAAATCTTACCTATATTTCACCCAACGAACACGAAGCCGCGGAGCTTACCGGCATATGTGCGGGAAGCGAGGACGAGCTTGAGAAAATAATCTCGGCATTCTCGGAACTCGGCGTGAAAAACACGCTGATAACCCTCGGCAAGGCGGGTGCGGTTCTCGGAAACGGCGAAGAATATCTGCGCTGTCCCTCTGTCGATTACCGTCCGGTCGTCGATCCGACCGCAGCGGGCGACAGTTTTATCGC
>CALBLD010000329.1 GCA_937895775.1 uncultured Clostridia bacterium | reverse complement strand
CTCTCCGGATTAAATATTCTTGACGGCATCATTGAATCTCAAAATGAATATTATGCAATTGCATTCCGCCGCGGAAGTGATATTACGGAAAAGGTCAACAAAATCCTCTCCGATCTGAAAAAAAGCGGTGAAATTGCCGATCTCGCTAAAAAATACGGACTTGAAAACGCACTGGTAAAGTAATATGGGACAATTTACAGAAGTTACGCTGTCGCTTTTAAACGGATTTCTGACAACCGTCGAATTGTTTGCTCTGACACTTATATTCTCACTTCCGTTGGGTCTTTTGCTTACATTCGGATCTAAATCAAAATTCAAGCCGCTTTCGCTGACAGTCAGATTTTTTATCTGGATCATCAGAGGCACACCTCTGATGCTTCAGATACTCGTAGTTTTTTTCGCACCCGGGATTTTGTTCGGCAATCCGATTTTCGCGGGCAACAGATTTCTTGCGGCACTGATTACCTTTGTTATAAACTACGCATGTTATTTTTCGGAAATTTATCGCGGCGGGATTGAAAGCATATCCGTAGGTCAATATGAAGCAGGTCTCGTTCTGGGGCTTGACAAAAGACAAATTTTTGCTAAAATAATACTTATGCAGGTAGTGAAGCGCATACTCCCTCCCATGAGCAATGAAATCATAACACTGGTAAAGGACACGTCGCTTGTAAGGGTCATTGCCGTTGCCGAAATAATCAGAGCGGCAGAAAAATTTGCGGCAAAGGGGTTGATCTGGCCCCTCTTCTACACAGGTGCTTTTTATCTTGCTTTTTCGGGTCTTCTTACGATTCTTTTCGGAAAGCTTGAAAAAAAGCTCGACTATTACAGGATCTGAGGTGAAAAACCGTGTCACTTTTAAAAATCGAAGCCTTATCAAAAAAATACGGAAGAGTACCGATTCTACGTAACATCGGATTTTCACTTGAAAAAGGAGAAGTGCTGTCAATTATCGGTTCATCCGGAAGCGGAAAAACAACACTGCTCCGTTGTATAAATTTTCTCGAACTTGCAGACTCGGGAAAAATATCGGTCGGATCAGAGCTTATTTACGACGGAGAAGACAAAAGATTCAGAACCGAGACGCAGATAAGGAAAAACAGGTTACATTTCGGACTTGTGTTTCAATCATTCAATCTCTTTCCGCAATACAACGCCATCGAAAACGTGATGCTTGCGCCAAAACTTCTGAAGGCGGGAAAAGAAAAGGATATCGAAGAGTTTGCAGCTTCTCTCCTTGAAAAGGTCGGACTTTCGGGAAAAGAAAAAAACTACCCGTGTCAACTGTCCGGCGGGCAACAGCAACGCGTTGCAATTGCCCGTGCCCTTGCTCTCTCTCCGGACATACTTTGCTTCGACGAACCGACAAGTGCTCTCGACCCCGAGCTTACCGGCGAAGTTCTCGAAGTGATACGCGACCTGAAAAACAAGGATCGGACAATGATAATAGTAACTCATGAAATGAACTTTGCGAGAAACATCTCCGACAAGGTTATATTTATGTCTGACGGGCAAATCGAAGAGGAAGGTCAACCGGACGAAATATTTGTCAGACCGAAATCAGAAAAAACCGCGCACTTTTTACAAATTATCTCGGAAAAATAAATACTGAAAAGGAACAAACGCCGTGAAAAAAGAGCTGATCGAAGAGATGTACAACGACTTTTACCGATTGATTTTGTCGCTTTCAACAAAAGAAGAATGTAAAAACTTATTTGACGATCTATGTACCATAAAGGAAGTGGAGCAGATGGTACAGCGGGTTCATGCCGCAAAACTGCTTATTGAAGGCAAAACATACAATCAGGTAATTGAAGAAACCGATATTTCATCGGCTACGCTCAGCCGCGTTTCCCGCTGCGTACAATACGGGAAAGGATATCTGCCGCTTATCGGCAAAATCAACGGCGACGAAACAAAATGAACTCCCTGTGACCGGGATAGCATAAAAAACAGCAATATCGGCGGACACCTCTGATGTCCGCCGATAATTATTATTTTGTTTTTTCGACCGCTGCACCTACAAGTCCGACGAAAAGCGGATGCGCTTTATTGGGTCTGCTCTTGAACTCGGGGTGGAACTGAACGCCGACATAAAATCTGTTTTCGGGTATTTCGACCGTTTCGACTATATAGTCATCCGGAGATGTACCGCTTATGCAAAGTCCTGCATCCAGAAGAGTTTTTCTGAATTCATTATTGAATTCGTAACGATGGCGATGACGTTCGGAAATCCCGGTTTTCCCGTAGGCTTTGTACATCTGTGTACCCTCGGCAATCTTACACGGATATGCACCGAGCCTCAAAGTACCTCCCTTTGCAACCTCCTCGCTCTGATCCGGAAGGAAATCGATCACCTTATGCTTTGACTCGGGGGCAAACTCTCCGGAATTTGCATCATCAAGACCCGCAACAAATCTTGCAAATGCAATAACAGCCACCTGCATACCGAGACATATACCGAGGAAAGGAAGATCATGGGTTCTGCAATAGTCGGCGGTAATAATCTTTCCTTCGATTCCCCTGTTCCCAAAGCCGCCGGGGACAATTATTCCGGCACACTCGGACAGTATCTCATCCGCGTTCTCACGCGTAACCGTCTCTGAATCTATCCATTTTATTT
>CALBLD010000328.1 GCA_937895775.1 uncultured Clostridia bacterium | reverse complement strand
GAAACCGTTTTTTATCCGCTGATTTGAAGTCAATTCCCACCGGCATATCCGAGTCCTCCGGTTCTGTTTTCGGTCCGGTCGGAGCTGTCGTCACATTTGTCGTCTCTCCCCTGCCGGATGTGATTTTATCGGTAATTACGTCTGATGCGGGCGAGCATGATACGCCCATACAAAGCATGGCAAAAAGCAAAATCAATGCCGCAAAACGCGATACCGTTTTTTTCAGTTTTTTTACGGACTGCATTTTTCAATTTTCCTCATGCTTTCTCTTTATCGGAAGAGTTGCGAAAGCGATCAGAGCGCATCCCGCCGACAGAAGGCATACAAGTGAAATATCCCCTGTTTTCGGAGGGAGCGGCTCATTCGTCCCGGGCAGATCGGTATTCCCGCCCGATGTCGGCGGAACAACCTGTTCGGTCGTTATCTTTACATATTCAACCGCAATATCGACGATCGGTGCCTCACAGCCGTCATTATGAGCGGCAATACCGATTTTCGGGGACGAAAGTTCCATTTCAAAGCTTTCGCCGACCTGCAAAAACTCATTACCGTCCGAAGAAATATACGCCGAGTAAACATTGCCCGACTTTACCATACGCAGGAAAACGGTCTGTGACGACAGTCCCGCACCGAAGCTTTTCTTTTCGCTTCCGTCCTTTTCAAAAAGGAACTGGCATCCGGTACCCGAATTCATTCCGTAATTCAGTTTTACGTAATTATCGTCATCCTGATAAACAAGAAGCACAAACTGCTGAAAATTCGTATTGAAATTTTCGGACAGCGTTATTTTGGTCTCGACCGTGTAATCACCCGTCTGCTCCAGCAAAAAGATGTTTTTGCAATCTCCTCCGCTCCCGTAGAGTCCCGGCTGCTGATTGTTCAGAATAAGACCTTTACCGTTTTCAAGACGCCAGTGTTCTTTATCCTCGCGCACGATCGTCCAATCTTTTTTGAGTTCTTCTTCGGTCATTTTCCCGAAGTCATAAGTTTTTGTAACCGTTGTCTTTTCCTGTGCGGATACAGCAAAAACCGGCAGAACCGACACAAGTGCCGCGCAGGCAAGACATATAAGGCTACGTTTGACATTTCCGAACTTTGACATTGTTTTTTCCTTCCTTTTTTCACATTCCGAGGTCGTTTCCGATCCGTTTCGTGATAATTCTATCATGCAAAGTCGGCTTTTGCCAGCAGTTATTTTGTTGCAGTAAGAAAATATTTGTGTTTTTTCAGTGTCTTCCTTCGTTACGATATTCAAGAGGAGTAATCCCGTACTGCTCCTTGAAATTACGGTTGAAACTTCTCAGCGACGCATAACCGCTCTCGTATGCGCACTGCACAACTGTCATTCCGGTATTTTTCATCAGATAGCAGGCATTACTGAGCCTGTAATGATTGACATAGGTATTATAGGAGATTCCGACGGTTCTTTTGAAAAAACGCGACAGATAGACATAATCGTAGCCGAGTCCGTCGGCAAGTGCCGACAGTGAGCAATCGCCGTCAAATTTATCGGCAACGAATGAAAAAATCTTATAAAGAAGGCTTTTGCGGTCGGACGGTTTTGACTCATATACGGCGTTCCTGTCAAACACACCGCAGAGCGAATAGAGTATTCCTTTCCTCTCTATAAGCGTGGCATTTTCAAGTTCGTCGATTGCACCGATCAGATATTCGGGCAGGCGGAAGAGATTACTTTCCGGCACCATATCCGCAGTCCGGGTGTGGTATGCCTGCACGAGCTCGGGCGAAAAAATACAGAGTATATGTCGGCTTGACCGTGACCGCAGTGAATGAATCTGATTCGGAAATATCAACAGTGCATCCGATTTTTTCAGCAGGAAATTCTTATTGTCAACGCTTACCGACATCTCACCCTCAAGGATCACTATGATTTCATAGCACCGGTGCAGATGAAGCGGAAAACTGAAGTTGCTGTTTTTTTCGATCTTTATATAATCGGGCGAACCGAGGTGGTTGAACTGATAAAACATTTTTACTCCGAAAGTCAAATTTTGTCTACGTATTATACCATTATCAGCGAGAAAAGTCAACAGAGTTGATATATACTGTAAAAAAACGGAGGGTTTATGAGTTATTTTATCGGAGCCGATCTCGGAACATCGGCATTGAAACTGTTACTGACCGACGAGCGCGGCAGAATACTGAAAAAAGTCGGCAGAGCTTACCCGATATCATTTCCGGCACCGGGGTGGAGTGAGCAATCACCCGACGACTGGTGGGATGCTTTCGTCTCGGGCACAGCCGAGCTTATCTCCGGAATCGATCCGAAAAAGGTAGCGGCAATAGGTGTCGGCGGTCAGATGCACGGTCTTGTCATACTTGACGGTGACGGAAAAGTCATCCGTCCCGCAATAATATGGAACGACGGCAGAACCGGTGCGGAAACCGATTACCTCAACAACGTGATCGGCAGGCAGACGCTCTCGGAGGAAACCGGCAACGTCGCATTTGCGGGCTTTACCGCACCAAAGCTTTTATGGCTCCGAAAAAACGAGCCTGACAGTTTTGCACGCATATCAAAGATTATGCTCCCGAAGGACTACATAAACTACCGTCTGACAGGTCGGTACTGCACCGATTATTCGGACGCGTCCGGCACGCTTCTGCTCGATGTACGGCACAGATGCTGGTCGGAGCGCATGCTTGAAATTTGCGGACTGCGGCAGGATATGATGCCCGATCTTCTTGAAAGCTACGATGTCGCGGGCAGTCTTTTGACGTCGGTTGCCGACATTCTCGGTCTGCCTCATGACACAATAGTCGTTGCGGGGGCGGGTGACAACGCCGCTGCTGCAATCGGAACCGGCACGGTCGGAAACGGCAGATGCAACATCTCACTCGGAACATCGGGAACGGTATTTATTTCATCCGACGCATTTTCTGTTGACCGTTTCAACTCTCTTCACTCGTTTTGTCATGCCGACGGCGGTTATCATCTTATGGGATGCATCCTGTCGGCGGCATCCTGCAACAAATGGTTCTGCGAGGACATTCTGAGAACCGACGATTACACGTCCGAGCAGGCGGTAATCACCGACGACATGCTCGGAAACAATCATGTCTTTTTCCTGCCCTATCTGATGGGCGAACGCAGTCCGCACAGCGACACGGACGCACGAGGAACGTTTATCGGGCTTCGCATGGACAGCACACGTTCGGATATGCTGCTTGCAGTTCTTGAGGGAGTTGCGTTTGCGATCGGGGATTGTGTTGAGGTCGCAAGGGCGCAGAATATAAACATACAATCAAGCAGCATATGCGGCGGGGGCGCGAGGTCGGAATTATGGTTGAAAATTATCTGCAACCTACTCGGTACAAAAATTTCGACGGTTGCAACCGATCAGGGATCCGGATACGGTGCCGCAATACTTGCCGCAGTCGGTGCCGGTGCCTTCCGATCGGTCGATGAGGCGGTATCCGTCCTTATAAAAAAAGAGCGGGAATTTGTTCCGGATCCCGAAATTTCCGCGCGTTACCGCGAAAAATACAACAAGTTCAGAGAAATCTATCCATCGGTTAAGAATCTTTTCAAAATAATAAAGTGAGGCGGAAACAATGAAAGAATTTTTTACAGGCATACCGAAAATAATCTACGAAGGCAAAGACAGCAAAAACAGGTTTTCATTCAAATTCTATGACAAAGATCGGGTAATTCTCGGCAAGCGTATGGAGGAACATCTGCCGTTTGCCATGGCATGGTGGCACAATCTCTGTGCCGCCGGCACCGACATGTTCGGCAGGGATACTGCCGACAAGTCGTTCGGTGTCGAAAAAGGCAGTATGGCACATGCGATTGCAAAAGTTGACGCGGGATTTGAATTCATGCAGAAACTCGGAATCGGATATTTCTGTTTTCATGATGCAGATCTCGTCCCGGAGGCGGATGACATCCGCAAGACGAACAGACGTCTGGACGAGATCTCCGACTACATGCTTGTAAAAATGCGCGAAACGGGAATAAAATGTCTCTGGGGCACCGCAAACATGTTTTCAAATCCGCGGTTCATGAACGGCGCGGGCAGCACAAATTCGCCCGAGGTCTACTGCTTCGCCGCCGCACAGATAAAGAAAGCTCTTGATCTTACAGTCAAACTCGGCGGCAAAGGATATGTATTCTGGGGCGGAAGAGAGGGATACGAAACTCTGCTCAACACCGACATGAAGTTTGAGCTTGACAACATCGCAAGGCTCATGCATATGGCGGTCGATTACGGCAGATCGATCGGCTTTGACGGCGACTTCTACATCGAACCCAAGCCGAAGGAACCGATGAAACATCAATACGACTTTGACGCCGCAACCGCTATCGGATTTTTGCGTCAGTACGGTCTTGACAAAGATTTCAAACTCAACATTGAAGCAAATCATGCAACTCTTGCGGGTCACACATTCGGTCAG
>CALBLD010000327.1 GCA_937895775.1 uncultured Clostridia bacterium | reverse complement strand
CGCTCAACTCCGGTTTCCGATTGTTCGTTTTCAAACTGCCACTGTCCGTTAAGGTTCATCCATTCGTTTCTGACCATCCTCGGACGGGGATATTCGGGGCGGGGGATTCTGTTTTCTGTGTTCATTTTTTCTCCTTTTACTATGCTGATCTTTGCGTTATTTCTCTATTTCCGCTTTGCGTCCCATTATTTCACGGGTGCGTGCGAAATCGTATTTCTTACGTCTGTCCTGCGTGATGAAACCGTTACATTCATGTTCGGCGGAGTCGCACCACTGGCAGTAGCAGAATGCGCACATTCTCTTGTTGTCCATGAGAATGTCCACATGCTCCTTGAAAGTCTTGTAGAAGCGTTCGAATTCCTCCTCTGTCGGCTCGTGGTTTTCGATGTTGACCGCCGCTGCGCCGAATTCGGAGACAAAGTAGGGCTGACCCTCATAGGGTACGGGGGGAACCTTGCCCCAGCCGTAGCTGATGTAGACATCGCCGACGCCTGTGTTGAGCGATTCGTAATGCTTTGCAAATTCGACCGGGTCGCCGGTATAGTCATGCGAATCGTAGATGTCGGTTTTTGCGTGTATCCAGCCCGATGTGTCGATTATCGGACGCATGGGGTCTATCGCACGGGTTACATCATAGAGGAAAATATAGATTCTGTCGATGCGGTAGGATGTGACCTCGTTTCCGGGACACCAGCCGATTATCGACGGATGGTTGTAGTCGCGCTCGACCGCTTCGATCCATTCGGGAAGCATCGAATCAAGTGCCGCAGGATCCGAATCGTTCCAGTGATAGTTCGGATACTCACCCCAGAGCAGATATCCGAGCATGTCCGCCCAGTAGAGATAGTAAGGCTCAAAAATCTTCTCGTGCATACGTGCGCCGTTGAAGCCGGCTTCAAGCGCGTATTCGATCTCGCGCTTGTAGTAATCGGAAGAAGGAGCCGTGTACAGCCCTTCGCCGCAGTAGCCCTGATCGAGAACCAGACGCTGGAAGACCGGAACGTCGTTGATTTCGATCGCATAGCCTTTGATCGCAACCTTGCGCATTGCGAAATAACTTGTGACCCTGTCCGAGTTGAGCGTGAACTCTATGTCGTAGATCTCGGGTGCGCCCGGGTTCCAGAGGTGCAGTTCGGTTATGTCAAGGTCAAATTCGGCATATCTGCCGTCGAATCTGAGCTTTGTGCTTCCGGTGTCTTTGCCCTTGTAGCCTGTTCTGACCGAAAGAGTGCCGTCGGTGACGACCTTGTTTGCGCTTACCCTGACTCTGAGTTTCCTGTTGTCAACGTCGGGGGTCAGTTTGATTTTTTCAATGTATGTATCCGGAACAAATTCGATCCATACCGTCTGCCATATACCGGTCGTTCTGGTGTAGTACCAGCACTTGTGTACATTGTCGTAGACATTGTCCTGCTTGCCGGTCGGCTGGAGCGGATCCCTCGTGTTGTCGTATGCGTACACGACGACCGTGTTCTTTCCTCCGCGTACCGCGACATCGGTTATGTCGAAGGCAAACGGGGTGTATCCGCCGACATGCTCGCCGACCTTCTTGCCGTTGATGAAGACAACGGTACGGTAGTCGCAGGCGTCGATATGGAAGAGTATTCTGCCGTCCGACGGCTCTGCGGGAAGATCAAATTCGCGTCTGTACCAGACCGCAAGCATAAAATCGGTATATCCTATGCCGGAGAGTACAGATTCCGGGGCGTACGGAACGAGGATTTTGTCCGAGAGCGTCTCGCGTTCCCAGAATTTGCGTTCCATTCCTGTGTTGGCATGATCGATTTCGAACTGCCACTGTCCGTTTAAGTTTATCCAGTTGTCACGCACGAGAGACGGACGCGGATATTCTGTCTTCGGAATGTTCATATAAAGTTCTCCTTAAATATGCGCGGCGGAACCGATCCGCCGGTTTTTCACCGCAAGTATAACATTGACTGTCATGTTTGTCAAGTGATTGGTGAAAAAATAAACAAAAAATTTTGACCTGCCGTCGGTCTTTCAGTGCAGAATGAAGCAAGAAACGGGTCTGCCGGTGTGGGGCAGACCCGTTTCGGTTTTTATTCTTCGTCCGATTTGTAGGCTTCCATTACTTTTTGCGCAACTGCCGCGGGAGCTTCCTCGTAGCGTGCGAAATCGATGGTGTAATGACCTCTGCCCTGAGTCGTCGAGCGGAGCATAGTCGCAAAATCGCCCGTTTCGGCGATCGGGACCTCAGCCTCAATGCAGGTCAGATTGTCCTCGGCGGGATTCATTCCGATAACTCTGCCGCGACGCTTGGTGATGTCGCCCATGATGTCGCCGGTATTGTAGGAGGGTACATATGCACAGAGTCTGCCGATCGGCTCAAGAAGAACCGGAGCCGCCTGCGGTATGCCGTTCTTGTACGCTATGTTTGCCGCAAGCTTGAATGCCATTTCGGAAGAGTCAACCGGGTGATATGAGCCGTCGTAAAGGGTTGCCTTCAGTCCGACCATCGGGAATCCGGCAAGTACGCCCTTCTGTGCCGATTCGCGCAGCCCCTTTTCGACTGCGGGGAAGTAGTTCTTCGGAACCGCTCCGCCGACAACTCTTTCGTCGAATATCATTTCTTCCGAGTCGCAGGGTTCAAATTCTACCCAGATGTCGCCGAACTGTCCGCGACCGCCCGACTGCTTCTTGTGGCGTCCCTGTACCTGTACCTTTTTGCGTATCGTCTCTCTGTAAGCAACCTTCGGTACGGCAAGCGTGACATCAACTCCGAATTTGGATTTAAGCTTGGATACGATAACGTCAAGATGCTGTTCGCCGAGTCCGGAAAGGATGGTTTCTCTTGTTTCGCGGTTGGTTTCGAAGGATATCGTCGGATCCTCCTCGGCAAGACGTGCAAGTCCCGCAAATATTTTTTCCTCGTCGCCTTTGTTGACTGGGAAGACCGCCATTGACAGGCAGGGACGGTCGAACGCAACTCCGGGAAGCGATATCGGTCTTGAAGGTGAGCAGAGGGTGTCGCCGGTCGATGTGGACGCAAGCTTTGCCACCGCGCCTATGTCGCCCGCAACGATGCATTGCGCATTTTCCTGTTTTTTGCCGCAGACATACATTATTTTGTTGAATTTTTCTATCGTTCCGGTGCGGACGTTCAGCAGAGCCGTGTCGGATGTGACCTTGCCGCTTATTACCTTGAAATACTGGAGCTTGCCGACAAACGGGTCAACGACCGTCTTGAATACGGTAACGACAGGCTGTGCTTCTTCGTTTACGGTCAGCTTTACCGGCTCGCCCGCCATGTCGTGGCCGGTCTCGCCCGCAACCGTTTCAGCCCACGGAGCAAGCCAGATAAGTCCGTTCAGAAGCTGATCGACGCCTTCGAGTATCTGGGTTGCGCCGCAGAATACCGGTGCTATCTCGCCTCTGCGTACGCCGTTTGCGATGCCCATGATAAGCTCGTCGGGAGTGAATTCCTCTCCGGCGAAATATTTTTCCATAAGCTCTTCGCTTGTTTCGGCAACGGCTTCGGAAATTGCGGCGCGCAGACCCTCAAGCCTGTGTCCCATATCGGGCATCGGAACCTCGGTTGCCTTGCCGTTTTTGTATTCGTATGCGCGGTATTCAAGCAGATTTATGTATGATTTTACCTTGTGATCGACCACATAGGGAACGACCAGCGGGCAGATCATCGGACCGAAGGTCGATTTCAGTTCTTCGAATACCTTGTAGAAATCGGCATGTTCGCTGTCAAGTTTGTTTATGAAAAAGAGCTTTGCTATCCCTTTTTTGGATGCCGCCGCGAACGCCTTTTCGGTTCCGACCGCAACGCCGCTTTTTCCGGATACAACAATTACGGCAGAACCCGCCGCTCTTATTGCTTCGCTCACGCCGCCTGCAAAATCGAAAAGTCCGGGACTGTCCAGAAGATTTATTTTAACATCCTTCCATTCAACGGGAATAAGAGATGTGGATACCGAGCTTTTGCGCTTGATCTCCTCGGGGTCAAAATCGGAAATAGTCGTTCCGTCAACCACTTTGCCGAGCCTGTCGGCTTTTCCGGTAAGATAGTATGCCGCTTCCGCAAGAGAAGTTTTACCTGCACTTGCGTGGCCGACAAGTGCGACGTTTCTTATGTTTTTTGCATTGTACTGTTTCAAAGTTTTACCGCCCCTTTCAATGGCTTTTCAGATCGTTGGAAAGATGCACAAATTGTTGTGTAATTACGAGATCTTTTCGTTTATTATATACTATCTGCCGATTATTTTCAACCGATTTCGGTCGAAAAGATAAATTTCCCTATAATAGACAATGCAAAAGCACTGTTTTTGTATAATATGCACAAAACAAGTACCAAGAATACCGACCGCGTACGCCCGACGGCAAAAAACTGCGGGAACCGCCCGGCGGTTCCCGCAGTTTTTTGTATTGTGTGCGGAGAATGTCCGCTTTTTATTCGAGTACGTATATCCCGTAAGGTTCAACGCAGAGTCTGCCTGCGGGATAGCTCTTTCCGGTGAGAATGTCGGTCATCGGACGGTCAAGTTCGACCGATGCGTTTTCGTATCCCAGTTCGCAGAGGACGAGTCCGTCCATGCCGTCTCCCTTTCTCGGGACGACGGTCAGTTTGCCTTCGACTTTTCTCTGCTTTATGCCTGCCATGTCAAGGGCGAGTTTTGCAAGCTTTGTAAGGTCGTCTCTGTCAAGCATTGCGCCGCAGAGGATGATCTTGCCCTTTCCGCAGTCGAAGGATGCGATAACGCTCTTTCCGACAAGCTCCGAATGTCCTTTGGTGATCCGCGCGAGTATGTTTCCGCCCTCGCTGTAAACCTCGGTCCATCTGCCGAACTTAAGCTCGCCCGAGCCGTCCGTCCATTCTGCCGCGAGATATTTGCCGTCGGTCGGGATGGTGTGGAGCATATCAACGCCGGTCAGCCGCTCCGTCATACCGGTCGCGCTCTTTTTGTAATGTGCGCCGACCGAATCGCGGATGTCGGTCATCGGACCGACCACCCAGACGCCGCCGTCTCTGACCCACTTTTCGAGTCTTTCGGGCATGTCGCCGTCTTCAAGGGTAAGCATGCTCCTTGAGAATATCACCTTGTATTTGTCAAGCGATGCGCGTGCGCCTATGACATCAGGGCAGATGCCGAGAGGAGTCAGCGCATGCATGGTGTCGCTCGGACCGTCAAGATAGCCGTAGTTTGCGATTACCGACTGACATTCGAACATATTCCAGTTCTTTGACGTAAACTGTATCGCAACCTCGGTGTCAACCTTTGTGGACGTGATGAAATCGGATGCCTTTTCAAATTCGGCTGCGGTCTGCTGTATCTCCCCGAAGGTATGCATCGGCTTGCCGTCGGGGTAGAGAACCGCCCCGTGGATAAGTTCGTGACCCGCCCAGTGCTGTCTCCAGAGCCAGTACATGTTTGCTTCGCCGCCGAGCGCGATCGGTATCCAGCTGTTTACACGGCAGAAGCCCTCCGGCTTCAGAAACTGAGTGATCGCTTCACTGCCGTTCCATGTTGTAGCCGTTTCGGTGTTCCAAAAGGGAGTGTCCCTGACCGTACGGATAAAATTGTACCAGAAGGGAAGACCCGGAAGATTCGACGGCTCGTTGTAATGATTGAACATTGCGATGTCGAGACATTCGTTCATCTTTTCGTAATCCTCTCCGTTTACCGGCATCATGTCGGTGCCGATCGGAGCTTTTGTGTACTTTCTGAGGATCACCGCCTGACGGTGTACGAAATCGATCTGAGCCTCGCGGTTCGAAACGATCCACTCCATATGTATGTGCGGGTTGTGCCATGCGTTGACCGCGGCAGGAATCTCATCGAAGCTGTCGTATGCCTGACTGAACAGGTTCAGATTCCAGCGCGCATTGAGATTTTCAATGCTGCCGTACTTCTTTTCGAGTGCCTTGTGGAAGCGTTCGATGCAGTGTTCGCAGACGCATCCGGTACCCCATGAATAAATTTCGTTGTCGATCTGCCATCCGATGACGTTCGGGTCGTTCCCGAACTCTTTTGCGAGAGCGGTGACTATCGCATCGGATGCTTCGAGATAGTGCGGGTTGTTCGAACAGCAGTGACGTCTGCCGCCGTGACTTTTTCTTACCCCGTTCGGACCGAGTTCGGCAACGTCCGGATATTCCTTTATGAGCCATATCGGCGGGCATGCCGTCGGTGTACCCATCACGACCGAAATGTCGGCGGCGGCGAGCTTGTCTACCACATTGTGCAGCCAGCCGAAATCGTAATGTCCGCGGCTCGGCTCCATTTTACGCCATGCAAATTCGGCAATGCGGGCGCAGGTGATACCTGCCTTCTTCATCATGGATATGTCGAAATCGATCTGATCTTCATCCCAGTCTTCGGGATAGTATGCACATCCGAGAAACGGTTTTTTCATGTTTATGACCTTTCCTTCCTTATATATATGTGCTTTTTGAAAAGCACAAGCGGAGTCCGGAAACGGCTTGCGTGCGGTTCTGCTCCCGATTCCGGATTTGTTCTCCTGCGATTTGTTGCTGACTCATTATAACCGACCGTGACTGCTTTGTCAATAGACCGTACAAAAAAATATGACCGACCATCGGTCGGTCATATAATATGTTATTTTGTTTCTTTTACCCTGTCGGGGAAGAGAATGGTTATCGTGGTTCCGACCCCGAGTTTCGATTTGAGCGTGATGCGCGCGTGATAAAGCTCGCATATGTGCTTTACTATCGCAAGACCGAGACCGGTTCCGCCGGTCGAGCGCGAGCGCGACTTGTCAACGCGGTAGAAGCGTTCGAATATGCGGCTCTGATGCTCGCTGTCTATGCCGATACCGTTGTCGGATACCGTAAGTTCGGCACCTTCTTTTCTGTCGGCGAGCAGAATATCCACCTTTCCGCCGTCGTTGTTGTAGCGGATCGCGTTTTCGGCAAGATTTTTTATAAGCTCGTACATGTGCTCGCGCTCGGCATAAACGGTTGCGTCGCCTTCGACGCTGACCGACACTTTTTTCTGACCCGCAAGCACGCTCAGCCCGTCCGTTACATCGCATGCGATCCGGTTCAGCGAAAGCTCGGTCGGTACGAGCTGCTTTTCGCTTGAGTTTTCAAGCCTGCTCAGTCCGAGCATGTCGTCGATAAGATTCGTCATGCGCGTGACTTCCTTGTCGATGCGCTCCGAATAGTCTTTTATATCGCTGTCCGCCTTGAGTGAGATCATGTCGTTGAAGCCCTTGATAGTCGTAAGCGGAGTTTTCAGTTCGTGCGATGCGTTTGCGAAAAATTCAAGGCGCAGATTCTCGCTCGTCTTGCTTGCGGTGATGTCCGAGAGGACGGATATCACAAAATCGCTGTCGGTGTGTCTGACCGTGCAGAGATACCATCTGTCGTCCGACTGCATCTGGAATATGCTTTCGTTTTTGCCCTTTGCACATTCGGACATTGCCGAAAGATAGTCGCCGTTCGATGTGAGTATATCGACATGTCTGCCGACGCTGTCGTTCACCCCGAATATGTTTTTCGCAACGCGGTTTGTAATTACAATGTCAAGCGAGCTGTCGGCGACCACGATACCGTCCGAAATGTTGTCGAGAATGTAGCCGAGCTTTTCTTTTTCATGCTTTGTTTCGTCAATGCTGTCATGCAGTCTGACGCCGATCTCGTTTATTTCGGCAAGCAGTTTGTTTACGTCGTCGTCATCGGTCATCGGCGGAACCGGCGAATAATCTTCTCCGGCAGTCAGTCCGGCAAGACAGCCTCTTACCTTCCGGAGCGGCTTCATAAGACCGCCGACAAAGAAGATGCTTGCAAAAAGCGAGCAGGAAAGCGCAAAAATCATTATAAAAATCATCGGCACGACGCTTTTTATTATGTATGAGTTTACGCTTTCGATCGGAATCGCAACACGCACGAAAAGATGACTTCCTCCGTATTCAACGCGCTTTGCGCAGTACATCATGTCCTGATCGACCGAGTCGCTCTTGCGTGTGACGACCGTCATTTTCCCTTCGGCTGCGGCGATTATTTCTTCTCTGCCGAGATGGTTTTCCATACCCGAAAGATCGATCTGTTCGCTGTCGGCGATGACCCGACCGTCCGAATCTATAACCGTGACACGTATGTCGCTGTCGATCTTTTCTGTGAATTTTCCGTCCGGGCTGTAATTGTTTGCATATATTTCGGTAAGCTCTGTTATTTTCTGCCTTGCCATTTCGTAATGATTGCTCCGCGTGACTATGATGCCGAGTCCGAACATCATGATGAGAGCGACTATTACGATCAGCAGATTAAGGATCACTATTTTCTTTTTCATTTCAGAATATACCCTACCCCTCGTACCGTACTGATCTGTGCCTTTGTTTCGCCGAGCTTTTTCCTCAGCGTACCTATGTGTATGTCAAGCGTGCGCGTTTCCCCGATGTAATCGTCACCCCAGACCGTGCTGAGTATCTCGCCGCGCGGGACTATATCGGGCGAGCGTTTCATGAGCAGTTTGAGCAGCTCGTACTCCTTAAGGGTCAGCGTGACTTCTCTTCCGTTTGCCCTGACCTCATGTCTGCCGTCGTCAAGTTCGATGTCTTCGCAGACAAGCAGATTGTCCGCCGATGAGGTCCGCCTGAGATTTGCATTTATGCGTGCGATAAGCTCAAGTACCCCGAACGGCTTTGATATGTAATCGTCCGCGCCGAGGTTCAGTCCCTTGACCTTGCTTATTTCCTCTCCCTTGGCGGAGACCATGATTACCGGGATGTTTTTTGTCGATGAGGTGCGTCTCAGCTTTGCGAGAATTTCAAATCCGTCGGTGCCGGCAAGCATTATGTCAAGAAGAATCAGCGACGGCAGTCTTTTTTCTTTGTCGGAGAGCGCATCGAAAAGCGAGTCGCCGTCGGCAAAGCAGACAGGCTCAAAGCCTGCGCTTTCAAGAACGCAGGAATACAGATCGCGTATCCCGTCCTCGTCATCAACCGCATAGATAAGTTGTTTTTCCGCCATAGGGGTAAACTCCTTTTTGTTTTATCCTATTTTGTGTTTTCCCGTGACCGCATATTCTACCCATTCGCCGATGTTTACGGCATGATCGGCAATGCGCTCCAGATATTTGGCGATCATCATGAAAAGTATCGCCTGATCGGCGTTTTTCGCCGACTGCTTTATAAGTTCGACAAGATCGTTCTTGACCGTTTCGAAAAGCATATCGACACGGTCGTCGCGGCGGTCAAGCGAGAGCGCAAGCTCCAGATCACGGTTTATATAGCTCTGGACTCCGTCCTTTACCATGCCGATCGCAAGCTTTGCCATGAGCATGATGTGTTCCGGCTCCTTTATGAACTCCTCGTCGCCGAACGAGAGCGCAATCTCCGAAATGTCGGCAGCCTGATCGGCAATCCGCTCAAGGTCGGTTATCATTTTGAGAGCGGCACTCACATCGCGGAAGTCGCCCGCCACCGGATGCTCCATGAGCAGTATTTTGAGGCAGTCCTGCTCGATGTCGTGTTCCATGTTGTCGATCGTCTTGTCTTCGGCAATGACCTCTTTCGACATCTCGCTGTCGCGGTTGACCAGCGCGTTTATCGAATTTTCGATCGCAAGCTCGGTGGCACGACACATCTTTATCAGCTTTCCCGAGACCTGCAAAAGTTCGTCTTCGTATTTGTTTCTTATACTCATGATACAATAAACCCTTTCGTTTGTCAATGATTTTCCGCAAATTAACCGAAACGTCCGGTAATATAGTTTTCGGTGCGTTTGTCGGACGGGCAGGAGAAGAGTTTTTCGGTTCTGTCGTATTCGATAAGCTCGCCGAGGTAGAAGAAGGCGGTCTTGTCGGCAATTCGCGTTGCCTGCTGCATGTTGTGGGTCACGATGACTATCGTAAGCTCCTTTTTAAGCTCGGTCATAAGATCTTCGACCTTGCCGGTCGAGATCGGGTCGAGCGCGGACGTCGGCTCGTCCATAAGCAGTATGCTCGGATCGGCGGCAAGTGCGCGCGCGATGCAGAGACGCTGCTGCTGTCCGCCCGATATGCCGAGCGCACTCTTTTTGAGCCTGTCCTTGACCTCGTCCCATATGCCGGCGCGGCGCAGGCTGGTTTCGACGATTTCGTCAAGCACCGATTTGCTTTTTGTGCCGAAGGTTCTCGGCGCGAAGGCGATGTTGTCGTATATGCTCATCGGGAAGGGATTCGGCTTCTGAAAGACCATGCCGACCTTTTTCCGGAGCAGATTCACGTCGGTGTCCTTGGCGTATATGTCGATCCCGCCGATGATGAAACTGCCTTCGATGCGACAACCGTCAACAAGGTCGTTCATGCGGTTGAGCGTTTTCAGAAAGGTACTCTTTCCGCATCCGGAGGGTCCGATGAAGGCGGTGATCTCTTTTTCGCTTATTTCCATGTTGATTCCCTTGAGTGCCTGAAAATCGTTGTACCACAGCCGGCAGTCTTTTACCGAAATATTCATTTTATCGTTGAACTGTTGCATTATATCTCTCCTGTCTTCTTTTTCAGTAATCTGCCGATCCCGTTTGCGGCGGCGTTGAGAAGCAGAACCACCGCGAGAAGGACAACCGATGTCGCAGATGCCTCATCCGGATAGCCGTTGCTTGCGAAATAGTATATGTCGAGCGCGAGGCTTGTACCCTGACTCATTATCGTTTCGGGAAGATTGTTTACCACCATTCCGATTGTCAGAATGAGTACCGCACTCTCGCTGACGACACGCCCGACCGCAAGGATGACAGATGTCACGATGCCGCTCGCCGCCGCGGGGAGTACAACGCTGAATACCGTGCGGACCTTGCCCGCACCGAGCGCAAGCGAACCCTCGCGGTAGCTGTCGGGGACGGCAAGCAGACTTTCCTCGGTCGATCTGACGATCACCGGAAGTATCATTATCGCAAGTGTGATGCCGCCGCCGAGCAGTGAATATCCCCATCCGAGGGTGACGACAAACACAAGATATCCGAACAGACCGTAGACTATGCTCGGGATTCCGGCAAGCGTTTCGGCGGCAATGCGGATGATCTTTACAGTTTTGCCTTTGTTGTTCATGTATTCGACAAGGTAGACGGCTGTAAATATCCCGATCGGGACGGCGATGAGTGTCGCCACGGCGACAAGATAAAGCGTGCCGATGAATGCGGGAAGAATGGACGGCTTGTCGCCGTATTTACCGAAAAGGAGCTGCCACGACAGCTTGTCGCATCCGTTTATAAGCAGATATATAATAATGGTAAAAAGCGATATGACCGATATGACCGTCATAAATATGCTCAGTATGCGCAGGGCGGTGTAAAAGACACGCCCCGTGTTGCGGTCGCCTTTTTTCATTTTTTGCCCACCTTCGCTTTCTTTTTGCTTTTGCCGTCGCCGTCGCGTTTCAGGAGCGAAAAACTTACGTTGAGCAGAAGGGTGAATACAAAGAGTACGACTCCGGTTGCAATCAACGCATATTCGGCTTCGCCTTTGATCTCGGTTGCACCCATGGCAATGTTTGCGGTGAGCGTTCTCACGCTCTGGAACAGACTTCTCGGCATTTCGGCAGAGCCGCCGATTACCATGATGACCGCCATCGTCTCGCCGATCGCACGTCCGATCGCAAGCACGACGCCCGCAAGTATGCCGCTCTTCGCCGCGGGAAGCATTACCTTGAAGGTCGCTTCCTCTTTCGTTGCGCCGAGCGCAAGCGCACCTTCGAAATAACTCCCCGGAACCGCGTTCATGGCATCAAGACTGACGCTCACAATCGTCGGCAGTACCATTATTCCCAGCACTATCGATGAGGAAAGGATGCCGTATCCGACTCCGGTCGGGGATATGTAATCTCTGATGAAGGGGACGATCACGGTCATGCCGAACAGTCCGAATATGACCGACGGTATGCCCGCAAGCAGGTTAACCGTCTGCCTGATGAAGGAGGCGAGCTTCTTCGGACAGAACTTGTAAAGGCAAACCGCTGTGAAAAGTCCGACTCCGACCCCGAAAAGCACCGAAAGTGCGGTCACGTAAAGGCTCGCAACGATCATCGAGAAGATGCCGTAAGCGGGCGAATCGGCGATCGGTGCCCATTTTGTGCCGAAAATGAAGTTGCCGAACCCGGTTTTTGCGATGAACGGTACGCCGTTCATGAGCAGAAATACCGTGATCGTCGCAAGCGCAACGACCGAGAAGAGCGCACTCGCAAGGAATACGCCCTTCATGATTTTTTCTCTTGAATTGATGAAACGGTAAGCCGATCTCATATTACTTTACCTGATTCCATGTCTTTACCGCATCGTCGCCCGCATCGACATCGTATATCTTTTTGAGCGTGTCGGTTGAGATGTCGTCAAAAGTGTTTGACTTGTTGACGATGATTGCGATGCCGTCCTTTGCCACTTCGTAGTATGTGCATCCGGGAGCCTTTTCAATGTTGAAGCTTTCGGAGATCATGCCGAAGTTGCTTACGCCGCCCTCGGCGTTCTTGTAACCGGTGCCGCTTCCGCCGCCGGATACCGATACCTTGACATCCTTCTGAAGTTCCATGAACTTTGCGGCAAGTTTGAGCATCAGAGGCTGGAGTGATGTGCTGCCCGAGACGCCGATCTCGCCCGAAAGTCCCGACTGAATCTTGTATTCGACCGCACCTTCTTTGGTTGAGACATAACCCTCCG
>CALBLD010000326.1 GCA_937895775.1 uncultured Clostridia bacterium | reverse complement strand
GAAAGACGTTTTCAGCCCGTGCTTGTTCCCGAGCCGTCGGTCGAAGACACCATCTCGATACTCCGCGGACTGAAAGAGCGTTACGAAGTCTATCACGGTGTCAAAATCCATGACAGCGCACTGATTGCCGCCGCAGTCCTTTCGAACAGATATATAACCGACAGGTTCCTGCCCGACAAGGCGATCGACCTTGTGGATGAAGCCTGCGCAATGATAAAATCGGAAATGAATTCGATGCCTCACGAACTTGACGAGGTGCGCCGCCGTATCATGCAGCTTGAAATCGAAGAAGCGGCACTCAAAAAGGAGACCGACAAGCTCTCAGCCGACCGTCTTGCCGAACTTCAGAAAGAACTTGCCGAGCTTCGCGAGAGGTTCAACACGATGAAAGCAAAGTGGGAAAGTGAAAAGTCGTCGATCGGCAGAGTCCAGAAACTGCGCGAAGAGATCGAATCGGTAAACGAGCAGATCGAAAACGCACAGTCCGCAAGAGGATATGACCTTTCAAAGGCGGCAGAGCTTCGTTATTCCACCCTTCCCCGCCTGCAAAAGGAACTCGAAGAAGCCGAAAAGAAGGACAAAAACGGCTCTGCGGGCTATCTGCACACAAGCGTGACCGAAGAGGAGATTGCATCCATAGTCGCACGCTGGACGAAGATTCCGGTATCGAAACTCATGGAAGGCGAAAAGGAAAAACTGCTCCGCCTGCCCGAAACGGTGCATAAACGGGTCATCGGTCAGGACGAGGCGGTCGATGCGGTCTGCGATGCGATCATCCGCTCGCGTGCGGGTATACAGAACCCGAACCGTCCGCTCGGTTCCTTCCTCTTCCTCGGACCTACCGGCGTCGGCAAGACCGAACTCGCAAAAACGCTCGCCGACATTCTGTTCGACGACGAAAAGGCAATGATACGTATCGACATGTCCGAATATATGGAAAAGCACTCGGTCGCACGTCTGATCGGAGCGCCTCCCGGATATGTCGGATATGAGGAAGGCGGTCAGCTGACCGAAGCGGTCCGCCGCCGTCCCTATTCGGTCGTGCTTTTCGACGAGGTCGAAAAGGCGCATCCCGACGTCTTCAACGTCCTGCTTCAGGTACTCGATGACGGCAGAATCACCGATTCCAAGGGCAGAACGGTTGATTTCAAGAACACCATAATTATACTGACCTCGAATCTCGGCTCGGACATTCTGCTCGACGGCATAAAACCGGACGGCAGTATAGACGAAAAGGCAAGAGAGCAGGTAAACGCCCTGCTGAAGCAGTATTTCCGTCCCGAATTTCTCAACCGTCTCGACGAGATCACCTGCTTCAAGCCGCTCACCAAGTCGGACATCGGAAAAATCGTCGATCTCATGCTTGCCGATCTTTCTCACCGTCTCGACGACAAGCATCTTGCGCTTGAAGTCACCGAGGCGGCAAAGGAAAAGATCATGGACGAGGGCTACGACCCGATCTACGGTGCGCGTCCGCTCAAGAGATATATTCAGTCGAAGGTGGAAACGCTTATCGCAAGATATATTCTGAAGAACGATCCCGCCGCAGGCGAAAAGCTGACCGTGGATGTCGAAAACGGAGAACTTTGCGTAAAATAAACATCATAAAAAACGGAAGACCGCACGGTCTTCCGTTTTTTTGTTTTTCTAAAGGTTTTTATCTTTTTGCCGCCTTTCCGACGCGCAAATCGGCAAAAATGTGAACATTTTGTAAAACATACGAACTTTTTGTTGAAAAATGCGATTATGCCCTTGTATTGTCGAAACAGATGTGATACAATGAGCGAAGTTTGTTAGGTGTTTCGCCTCCCGCGGAGTGATGAAGTCTGCAAAGTCGGGCGGCTGTGAGTTATCCTGCCGACACGGCGGGATGTTTTTTTGCCGCCGTGGTTAACAAGCTTTAGGAATACATTTTTCGGATTTGACGGAAAGAAGGATGCAAATGGGTACTCACAGAACACCGGAACAACTGAAATCGATAATTATGAAGGGGACGCAGCACATCGTTGCCGAGGGCGGGATGATATATTTCAGCTTCCCGAGGCTTACGGCGGAAACCGGCATCAGTGCCCCAACCGTATACGAGCATTACAAAAACAAGGAAGACCTGCTTACCACCTGCTTTATGACAATCGACAACGAGGTCTCTTCCATGATTACGTCTATGCTAAGCGGCATGCCGTCAAAAATATCCGATATGACGGGTCTTGAAAATCTCTGCTGGATTTTATGGATATCATACTGGAACTATCTGACTGCCGCCGCCGACCGCACTCTTTTTTACTGGAGTTTTTACAACTCACACTATTACACCCCCGAGATACACAAAAAGCGGGACGTCAACTTCGAAACCTTCCTCGGCTTTATTTCAGCCGTTGACGAGCGTTTTTCGGTCTCGCAAAAATGCAACATCCGCATGCTGGTGGCGAACATGATCGACGGAACCGTCTCGATGGCGGTAAAGGTTCTGAAAGGATTTTACCCGAATGACGATGTTACCGCCCACACGGTATACAGCATGGTTTTTCAGCCGGTATTTTCAATGCTTGATATAAAGAATGAAGAAAAGGGAGAAAAATAAACCGATGACCGAAAAGGAACTGAAAAGACTCAGCCGTGTCGATCTTCTTGAAATGCTGATCGCACAGAGCAAGAAGCTCGAACGGGTTGAAAAGGAACTTGCCGACGCAAAGGCGGAGCTTGACAGGCGCGAAATCGCCGTTACGACCTCCGGAACGCTTGCGGAAGCGGCGTTGAAACTTGCGGGCATTTTCGAAACAGCCGACAAAGCGGCGGCACAGTATATCGATACGCTCAGGGAAAGAGCGGAGCAATCGGACAAAATCATTTCGGACGCGCACGCAAAGGCGGACGACATCGAAAAAGCCGCCGAAGAAAAGCGCAAAGCTATGCTTTCGGATGCCGACAAAGAGGTAAAAAAACGGCTTGAAGACTTCAGCACTCAGTTCAAAGAGTTTCTGGATGCGCACACTTAAACTGCTTTACGGGAGGACGGCTGCATGAATCAGAAAAAAAGAACAACCGAAGCCGCGATCCCGACCGTGGAGGAGCTTACCGCAGAACTGAAGCGGGAAAAATATCACAGCCGATACAGAAAGCTGCTGCGCAGTACGATTTACACACTTGTTATCGTCGCCGCGATCAGCGTACTCGTGGCAACACTGCTGTTGCCGGTCCTGCAGATATACGGCAGTTCGATGAATCCCACTCTTTGCGAGGGTGAGATCGTGGTATCGGTAAAATCGGCGACCTTCGGAACAGGTGACATTATTGCTTTCTATTACAACAACCGCGTTCTTGTAAAACGCATAATCGGACTGCCGGGAGATATTATCGTCATAAACGAAAACGGCGACGTGTATGTAAACAATGTTCTGCTTGACGAACCGTATCTCAAAGAAAAATCATACGGAAACGCCGACATCGGATATCCGTACACCGTACCGCAGAATTCCTTCTTCGTACTCGGCGACCACAGGGAGAGCAGCGTCGATTCGCGTTCGTCCCTCGTCGGCTGTGTGGAAAAGGAAGAAATCATAGGAAAGATCATATTCAGGGTATGGCG
>CALBLD010000325.1 GCA_937895775.1 uncultured Clostridia bacterium | reverse complement strand
TGCGACCGAATATTCTGTTCCCGATAAAGTGTGTCCGCAAGCCGAAGAAGATGATCCGTGCAAGCTTTTCGCAAAAATGAGCTTCCCGGTAAATGAATTTTCGTCACAATCGCAAACAAATTGCTGAAAGAAGGCACTGCAAAAATGCAGTGCCTTTTACGCATATTTATATCAAAAGTCAAAAAATCATACCGGAAATCAAAGATCAATCCCTTTTTTTCTTTTTATGTATCCTGAAAGAAGATTACACAAAAGTGAACCGATGAAGCCTGCAATAACACCTACAGCTATACCGCCGAGTACATCCGTCGGGAAGTGAATGTAAAGGTACAGTCTCGAAAAAGCAATAAGTGATGCCAGAATAATTGCCGGAATACTGTATTTGCTCTTTTGGAACAACAGTGCAAATGCCGCCGCAAATGATGCAGCCGTATGACCCGACGGAAAAGAATAGTCTGTCGGGGGATTGGCATGAATCAGTAACTTGATCTGTTCAAACATGTCCGGATTCAATGTGTACGGTCTTATCCTGTGAACTATCGGTTTTAAAATGACATTACAAAGAATAAGATCAACTATAAGCGAAAAAGCAACTGCTATACCGATTTTTCTTGTCTTTCTGAAGACAAGAAAGAGCAGTGCAAGTATAATCCAAAAAATACCCGCATCACCGAGATGCGTAATCAACGGAAAAAAAATATCACAAACAAAGTTATGCAGATGATTCCATATGTAATCCAGAATCCCTATCTCATATTCATTCATTTTTACGTTACCTTTCTTTTTTCATTGATTATATCATTACTTGCAGATAAAGTCAAGTAGGCAGTACTTGATTTGTTCACATAATTATTGTACAATATAAAAAAGATTTTTAAGGAGCCGGGTATACGTGAAAAGACTGCTTTTACTGCTTTCAACAATTATTCTTTTTATGTGTGTACTGTCTGCCTGCTCTCGACAATCAAACGAGTATGTGTCTTCACGGACAACAGACAGAGATGTTGCGCAGATAACTTCGTCTGCAACGCATAGTGAAGATATTGCCTTTCCCGAGATAGCCTCATCGGTTTCTTTCGAAAGCAACGGATTTTCTGAGTTCCTTCCCGGCAAATATAAAATCGGAGTAAATATCGTCAGTAATTTCAGAGGCGAATATGAGACTTATTGCTCTTCCGATATGTGGAATTATCCGATCGGTATTGATTATTCCTCATTTGATTTTATAGGAACGCTCAGAGAACTCTGTGACGATGTTCAAACGCTTTCGGATAGGGTGTCTTTTTATAAATATTGTCACGACAACATGTTTGAAAAAGAAGAACTGACAGTGGTATCGGTTAACGATGTGATAGTGGCTGCAAAATATAAAGAGGATCAAGATAAATCATACAACGTCTTTTATACAGAAATCGAAGTTACAGAGTATACCGAAATATCATCAATTACAGCACGACAGGGAAGTTACATATCTGTTGACCTTTATTCAAATGTTCCTCTTTCATATTTTGCAGATATCAGTACCCGCTTTGAGGGTAACAACATAATCTGCAAATCGGAGATATTCGGATGTGAACCGCTTAATACAGATGACGGCGTTATATACAAAGTAACCGTAAATCTGACTGTTCCGTATATTGAAAGCGGTACGTACTATCTTTCATTGAAACGCTCATGTAACGGGAATATGTCAAAAACAATTCCGCTGGAGATAAAAAAAGCAGAGTCGGATAAAAAATATCATCTTTTGTTTGAGGGAAGCTGGGACAAGATCAAAGACGGGCAATACATGGAAGAACTTGAAACGATGTTTGAAACGCTTTACCCTGTATATAATGAGCGTATAGGCATCGGAGTACCCGATACTGTGACATTTATTGCCGACCCTGATTTTTCGGGGGACGCATACAGTATTGGTTCTTCAATCAGAATTTCCGTCGACTATGCAAACAAAAATCCTGACAGTATTGACGGCTTTGCGCGTGAGCTTGCAAATGTGTTACTGAGCGAATGTGATTTTGATTCCAAGTGGCTTGCCGAAAACATTTCTTCTTACTTTTTGTTCAGATACCGTACATTTGCCGACAGTAATGACAAAAATAATAACATCATTTTTGAAGATGATTCGTATCTTGACTGGGGATATGCTCCTTACGGCAAATGTGAATTGTTCTTTGCTTACCTTGATGACAAATATCCAACAACAAAAGCCAGTGACGGAAATATATCCTATGGGCTTATTGATACTCTTTTACTGGAAGTTATCAACGGTAATATAAAAAATGATAACGATCCCAAAAATCCTTCCGGCGAACTGAGCAAATTTATTTCCGATTTTACACGAGGCAAGTATAAAACAATCGATGAATTGCGAAAAAAATATGTTGACGACGTTCGCTTGTTTGCTTCGTCGAACGGCAAACGTGGATGGACTTTCACAGGTTTTGATAATATCTAAAAACCTTTTATAAAGACGATGATCCCCGCAGCCTTATCGGTTGCGGGGATCACTTCTGAAAATCAGACTTTAAAATCGGTCAGAACATCAAGATTGAAACGCTCTGCAAAATCGAAGCAGTCGTTTACCGACTTTT
>CALBLD010000324.1 GCA_937895775.1 uncultured Clostridia bacterium | reverse complement strand
TCATGTGCTTTTCGGCATATAAAAAACTACCATGGCTCTGCCATAGTAGTTTTTATATTATATCCGGTATTATCAGAAGCCAAAATATCTTTCGGCATTTTTGAAGGATACTCCTTCAACAATAGCTTTAAGCGCATCCGCATCATTCGGATACTCGCCGTTTTCGACCCATCCGCCGATTATATCGCAGAAAATACGTCTGAAATACTCATGTCTTGTGTACGACACAAAGCTCCGCGAATCGGTAAGCATACCAACGAAGCTGCCGAGGACGCCGAGATTTGCGAGAGCCTTTATCTGCTCTGTCATACCGTCGCGCTGGTCGTTGAACCACCAGCCGCTTCCGAGCTGGAGCTTACCGTTTACTCCGCTTCCCTGGAAGTTTCCGATCATTGTTCCGAGCGTATAATTATCCTTGGGGTTAAGCGAATAAAGTATTGTCTTCGGGAGATTTCCCTCAGTCTCGAAAGAATCCAGGAGCCGTGATAGATTTGCGGCGATCGGCAGATCGTTGATCGAATCAAAACCGGTATCCGGTCCGAGCTTTTCAAACATATTCTTATTATTGTTTCTCAGTGCACCTATATGATACTGCATTGCAAAACCGTACTCACAGTATTTTTCGGCAAGAAATTTAAGCACAGCCGTTCTGAAGATCTCCGCTTCCCTTTCGGTAACAGTCTCACCTGCAAGTCTCTTTTCAAACACTGCCGCAGGATCGCCCTGTGCAAAAGGAACGGCTTCAAGTGCGTGGTCGGAAAGTCTGCAACCGTTTTCGGCAAAGAAATCGATCTTTTCGGCAAGTTTATCGCAGAACGACCGATAATCGCCGACATTCATCTGCTTTATGTAAGGCAGGAACGTATCCTTATCGATATTTATTGCTTTATCCGGACGGAAAGTCGGGTAAACCTTCGTTGCAAATCCGTCATTTTTTATCTGCTTATGCCATTCAAGACTGTCCAGCGGATCATCTGTTGTGCAGACGACACGAACATCATATTTTCCGATCAGACCTCTGACCGAGAAACCTTCGGTTGCAAGAAGTCTGTTACATTCATCGTATATTTCCTTTGCATTTGACGCATTAAGGCAGGCATCTATGCCGAAATATCTCTTAAGCTCGAGATGCGTCCAATGATAAAGCGGATTGCCGACCGCCATCGGCAAAACCTCTGCAATTTTCTCGAATTTTTCAAAGTCGGATGCGCCGCCGGTTATAAAATACTCGTCAACTCCGCCCGATCGCATCATCCTCCACTTATAATGATCGCCGCCGAGAAGCAGTTCGGTTATCGTTCCGAAACGGACATCTTTTGCAATAAGCTCCGGATTCAGGTGACAATGATAGTCAATTATCGGCATTTTTTCCGCATAATCGGAATAAAGTTTTTTTGCCGTTTGGCTATGAAGCATGAAATTTTCATTTATAAAACTCATAATACTACCCCATCTTTAAATATTGAAATTTCTTTATATGAATTTATTTCGTTCTTAGTCTGTTCCCCGTTTGCAACAGAGATCACATATTCAAAAAATGCGGCATCCACTGCGTCTTTTTTCGACTCTTCAAGAAGCTCACCGGCGTTGAAATCGATCCAATCAGTCTTTTTTGCCGAGAGCCTTCGATTGGTCGATATTTTAACCGTCGGCAACGGTGACCCGAGCGGAGTTCCGCGTCCTGTTGTGAACAGGACAAGCTGACATCCCGCCGCGGCAAGATTCGTACATGCCACTATATCATTTCCCGGTCCGTTCAGCAGTGAAAGTCCGCTTTTTGCCACCCGATCGCCGTAGTCAAGAACATCAACGACCGGAACCGCACCTGCCTTTGTAACGCATCCGAGCGATTTTTCTTCAAGTGTCGTTATACCGCCCTCTTTATTTCCGGGCGACGGATTTTCATAAACGACCTGTCCGTGCGAGATAAAATACTCTTTATATCTGTTTATCAGATCTACCGTTTTATCAAACACATCGGAATCAACCGCACGGTTCATAAGTATTGTTTCGGCTCCGAACATTTCGGGAACCTCGGTCATTACCAGTTTCCCGCCGTATGCCGCAAATCGGTCGGAAAACCGTCCTACCATCGGATTCGCGGTTATTCCCGACAGACCGTCCGAACCGCCGCACTTAATTCCTATTTTCAATTCGGACAGAGGTATTTTTTCACGGACAAAGCTGTCGGCATACGCCTTCAGTCTGTTGACTGCACTGACCGATGCCGATATCTCATCCTCTTCGTCCTGAGCATTTACAAACTCCAGTCTTTTGCTGTCGGTCATATCAAGCAGTTCGGAAAAGACCTTCAGATTGTTTGTTTCGCATCCGAGACCAAGAATCAGAACGCCTGCTGCATTGGGGTTTCCTGCAAGTCCCGCAAGCACAGTTTGCGTGATTTTCAGATCATCTCCGAGTTGTGAACAACCGAACGGATGGGTCAGCGCAACCGTTCCGGTAAGCTGTGCGACTCTTTTTGCGATACCGTTTACACATCCGACAGTCGGTATGATCCACACTTCATTACGGACACCGACATCGCCGTTTTTGCGTCTGTAACCGTAAAAAAAACGATCATTCCGTGGTATTATTTCCTTGTAATTCGGCTCATATTTATAGTCAAGTGTTCCCGAGAGCGCAGTTTTCAGATTATGCGAATGTACGTGGTCGCCCTTCTTTATATTTTCGGACGCTACGCCTATCGGGTACCCGTATTTTATGACTTTTTCGCCCTTTTCGATATCGCGCACCGCGTATTTATGACCGTTTTCGGTATTTACTTCGACGTTATCTTTTTCATTTATTATCATTTGCGAGCCACTTCCATATCTCTTCTTCCGAATGTGATCTCATGAAATCGACCATTTCGGGAGTATCGTTGACCATTTCGGTACGATAAAATTCGCAGAGTGCGTGAAAAGCCTTCATAAGGTGTTCCGGATATCTGCCGAATCTTTTTTCGTATTCAATGATCGACGGCATCACGCGGACCCTGAATTTGTCCACGCAATTGAGTGCAATGGACGAAAGTTTATGTTCAATATACGGGTTGGAGAAGCGTACCATGACGTCATCCGCATACTTTACGAGATCTTCTCTCGGCATGTCGAGAGTCGGAATTATCTCGTCATAAACACACAATCTGATATATGACGACATCTCCGCATTTTCGACACACTCCCGCACGGTTCTGAAACCCTTCAGCATCGCATACGGTACAAGCGAGGTATGTGCGCCGTTGAGTATTCTGACTTTTCTTGTTCTGTAATCCGAAAGGTTATCTGTCCATATCAGATTCAGACCGAGCCTTTCAAACGGAAGCTCTTCTCTTGCTCTTTCGTCACCTTCAATTACCCAAAGGTAAAACATTTCCGAGCTGTTCAACATTTTGTCGTCTGCATACTTACCTTCTGCGAGGTCATTCGGGTATCCGGTGACTATACGATCCACAAGCGTATTGCAGAAAATATTTTCATCTTCAATCCACTTTTTGAATCCGGAGCCAAGCTCCCAATCATTGGCATAGCGCAGAATTATCTTTTTCAGCTCTTCACCGTTGTTTTCTATAAGCTCACACGGCAGAAAAACAAATCCCGGAAGATCAGATGTAAAGCGTTCAAAAAGGAGCCTGCACATTTTTGCCGGGAATGACAGCGGGGGATTCATATCAAAGCGATCGCTTTCAAGATAGGCGATACCCGCCTCCGTCGTATTCGACACTACAAACCTGAAATCGGGATTATGCGCAAGTGAAATAAAGCCGTCGTAATCCTTGTACGGATCGACACAACGCGAAACCGAATTGATATCCGTAACATCAACGCCCTCGACTCCCCTTGCAATATGGGTGTACAGACAGTTCTGCGCCTCAAGCAGAGCGCATCTTCCGTGCTCACGCGGCTGAACTATAACGGCATTTGCCGAATAGTCTCCGCTGTCATTTGCCTTCTGGAGCATATAATCAAAAAAGCCTCTCAGAAAAACGCCTTCCCCGATCTGTATGTATTTTTCGGGGCGATTTTTCGGATTATTCATATTGTTTCTCCAAACATTTTTTATTTATTCGACTGAAAACGTCAGTATATAATCATGTATTCCGTCGGACAGCTCAATACGGTAATTTCCCGGCTTTGTCGATCCCGAAACACGCCATGTCCAGCTGCACAATCCGTTCTCGTCCGCGGTTTTCGGTTCCAATCCCTTTGCGCTGCTGTATCCGGATGAATATTTCACTTTTATCGAATAGACCGTACCCGGCGTACCCTTTATTTCAACGGTAGCCTTACTTCCCTTTTTTATCTTATCGGGAGCATTGATTATCACAATCGGATTTCCGGTATCAACATCGGCAGTGGTTCCGACACCGACAGTCGTGGTATTTACGGTCTCACTGACACACGGATCGGACACTTTGGTTTCAGGCGGAACGGTAAATGTATCTTTCGGCGATTCTGAGCGATCCTTCCCGAATGAATAGGTGTAACTTTCGGCCTTATCGGTAAAAATCAGCAGATCATTCCGATTGCATCCGCTGAAACACAGACAGACGGCAAACAGCAGAATCAAAGACGCAAGTGCTGTGTTTACATTGAGTTTCATTTGATTTGAACGTCCTTTTATTATACAGATTACGCTGATACACTCGGTTGATTATATCATTTTTATCCTTCATTGTCAAGTGAATACAAAAGAAAAACCGCAGAACATTTGCTCTGCGGTAAGCGCACCCGATCGTAAATCAGAATTCAACTTTTGTGCGTATATATTCTTTTAGGGAATCAAGCGGTATACGAACCTGTTCCATCGTGTCTCTGTCACGCACGGTCACGCAGTTATCGCCCGACTTCTGATCATCGCCGACGGTATCAAAATCGACTGTTACGCAGAACGGCGTTCCGATCTCATCCTCGCGGCGGTATCTCTTACCGATCGATCCGGCATCGTCAAAATCAACCATCCACTCTTTGCTGAGATCGTCATAAATCTTTCTTGCAAAATCGCCGAGCTTCTTTGACAAAGGAAGTATTGCTACCTTATACGGAGCAATTGCGGGATGAAAATGAAGCACGGTGCGGACATCGTTCTTTTCCTTATCTACAATCTCTTCATCATATGCGTCGCAAAGAACGGCAAGAACGCTTCTTTCGACTCCGAGTGAAGGCTCGACAACATACGGAATATATCTCTCGTTTGTTTCCGGATCGAAATAGGTCAGATCCTTTCCGGATGTATTCTGATGCTGTGTAAGATCGTAATCGGTACGGTCGGCAACGCCCCACAACTCACCCCATCCGAACGGGAAAAGAAATTCGAAATCGGTCGTTGCCTTTGAGTAAAAGCACAGCTCCTCGGGATCGTGATCGCGCAGGCGTATGTTTTCATCTTTAAGGCCGATTGAAAGAAGCCAGTTGTGACAGAAGCTTCTCCAATAGTTAAACCACTCAAGATCGGTACCCGGCTTACAGAAGAACTCAAGCTCCATCTGCTCAAAC
>CALBLD010000323.1 GCA_937895775.1 uncultured Clostridia bacterium | reverse complement strand
TATAAGACGCGTGCCGCTTGACAATCCCGAATCCGAAAGCGAGCTTGTCGCGAAAGGTGTTTTTGAAAAATGCGATCTCGGCATATTCGGCGACTATTTCTATTTCACGCCGTTTGATTATCCGTATGGTAAAGAAAATGAGTATTATTACAATTTCAACAACGGCAGGCTTTGCAGAACCAATATTAAGACGCTTGAAACAGAAGATGTGCTTACCGATTCGGGACTGCTTTTTGACGGTCATGATCTGAATTATGTAAACGACAGGTGCGCAATTCTGCACATGCAGCTGGTAGACAAAAAAGGAACTTTTATGACCGAAGGAGACGGCAAAGTACACGTAACACTGCTTGATTTCAAGACAAACGAGGCATACTTTGTTACCGAAGGTCTGGGAAATATGTATATCGAAAAGAGAAAGTAATTCCGAAGGCATTTAAAATGCGGGGCGGTTACCGACAGTCGCTTTGCTGCGGCTGTCAAAACCGCCCGTTGCGAAACTTGTTCAGTTGAAAAGGTGGTGATGCGTCCTTGCGACTTTGTTATTATGAACTGAAAAAGCTGTTATCTGGAAGGTTGATGCCAATAATAATTGCCGCTCTGCTTCTTGTCAACGGCGTGCTATGTTACATATTTGTCAAAAGCAGACCCGAACTTAGTTATCTTGACGATCTGAAAGCTGTTGACGAGGTCAACAGAAAGAATCCCGAGCAGATTCGCACGATTTATGAAACGTACGAAAAAGAATACGAAAAATATGAAAGCGATTTCAATGACTGGATAAGATCGCGCTTCGGTCCGAATGCGGACAGAAGGCAGAAAGAGCCACCGGAAAAACCGGAGGCTCCCTACACCTTCTCCGATAAGATGGATGATTTTGAGCTTATAAAAAAATATTATGAACATACCGTAAAAAACGAGGATTACAAGGAAGCAAATAAGTTAAAGCTCAACGATCTTATCCGATCGGTAAAGAATTATCTTGCTAACGGATACAGCAAGAACAGTTTTTCGTACAGATATCAGATACGGATGATCGAAAAAACGAAAAACGCAATTGAAAATGTGAAATTATCCGAGAATCTTGTATACGGCTGGGATCTTTTGTTTTCCTACAGCGGAACCTACCTGTTCATGATACTTGCCGCGATTTTCATCGGAGGCAGAATGTTCACACTTGAGAAAGACAGCGGGATGCAGCTTGTTTTGCGCTCGTCGAAAAACGGCAGGGCAAAAACAGTATCCTGCAAGCTTCTTGCGGCTTTCATTCTCATTCTCGCAATCTCGGTTCTTCTGGTGCTTACAACATTTCTGATAATAGGATTCAGGGTCGGCTTTTCGTCTCCTTTTTCCGCGATACAGGAAATCGGTGCTTTTGATGCGTCGACATATGTCATAAGCACATTGACATGCTTTATTCTTACATTTTTGCTGATGCTTGCAGGTGCATATGCAATCTGTGCTGTTACGGGATTTTTCTCGATCACAGTACGCAACGGTGTTCTGTCGATGATAATTTCGGCGGCATATGTAGGTATATCGTATGTAATATCAATATTTACACAGAATCAGAATTTTTTCAAGCTTACGAATTTAATAACAGTTTCATCGGCGGAGAAATTATTCGCGGTATGGACACCGGTACACTTTTTCGGTCATCCGATAGCGGATACACTGACGATTCCGATCTATTTTGCTTCGCTTACAGTCATTTTCGTCTTGCTTATATACTTCGTCTGGATCAGGTTCGGCATGGGTGTCGGATCGTCAAAGAAAGGCATAATCAAACGGATATCCGAATTCATACACATGTCGCGGCACAACACAAAAGGTCAGCTTGTTTATGAAGCAAAGAAGATTTTTCGGGCAAAAGTGGTGACGATAACAATCCTGCTCATTTTTGCAAAGCTTATCTTTTCATTTGTAACCTTTGACGGTGAAATATATTATGATGATGAGCTTAAAAAAGCAATCATGGACAGCTATTCGGGACTGTCGCTTGAAGATACATATGAAGCTGTTACGGAAAAATGCGATCACTATACAGAAATATCGACAGAATCATATGCCAACAAGATGGCAATAAAGCGTAAAGACGGAAGTATCACTCAAACAGAATATTCGGCTTACAGGGAAGAATTGAACGAAGCAAAAAACGAACTTGATTACTATAAAGATTATCAGAAACAGCTTGCGGATCTTATCGAAAAACGTGATGAAATCGGTATATCGGCAAAGCCGGTATTCGAGATCGGTTTCGGCAAGCTTTTCTCACATGATTTTGAGTATGTACTCGCCATTCTGCTTGTCTTTCTGTTGTGCGGTATTTTTGCAAGAGAATACGAAACCGATTTTATAAAGCTGTTGAGGAGCACGGGAAACGGTAAGAAAAAGGCGTTTTGGGCAAAGATCAGACTTGCATGCACTTTACCTGCGGTTTTCTCCGTAATATTTACTGCGGTCGATCTGATATTCGTATTCGCAAGATATGATATGTCGTGTACGGCTTCGCCGCTTTTTGTAATAAAACAATATCTGTCGCTTCCGAGCGGAATCACAATAGGGAATTACATATTGCTTATTGCGGTAATCAGAATATTTACCTATATGCTTTTCGGACTGCTCGTGGCGTCTGCATCCTGTATTACAAGGTCGGAATGGTTGACGGCTACCGTATTCGTTATGCTGTTTATCCCTTATATGCTGTCACTGCTTGGGATGAAAGTAATGTCGAATTTTGATTTGTCAACATTATTGTCGGTTGACAGACTCCTGATTCTTTGTCTGAAGTCAGGCGGTATGACAAAGGCAATTATAATTACTCTGTCATGGATCGCGGTTGCAGTAGCTGCGACGGTGTATTCATATCGGGTATTTTGCAGAAGTGTATACAGAACGAGGTGATATAAATGGTATTGCAGTTTGATAAAGTAGATG
>CALBLD010000322.1 GCA_937895775.1 uncultured Clostridia bacterium | reverse complement strand
TTTCTGCGGATTTTTTCGGTAAGCTGTCCCGCCTCGTCGTAGCCGACGTATCCCGGAGGCGCGCCGATGATTCTTGATACGGCGTGCTTTTCCATGAATTCGGACATGTCAAGCCTGATAAGCGTTTCGGGCGAATCGAACAGATCGGCGGCGAGAGTTTTCACAAGCTCGGTTTTTCCGACACCTGTCGGACCCGCAAAAATGAAGGATACCGGGCGGCGTTTGTAGGATACTCCGGCGCGGTTGCGCTTTATCGCGCGCGAGACGGCGTCAACCGCCTCGTCCTGACCGATAATACGGGCTTTAAGACGGTCGGCAAGCGTGTCGATGCGTCGGAATTCGTTTTCGGTGATGTTTGCGGCGGGGATGCCGGTCCATATCTCAATGACATCGGCAAGCTCGGAGGAGGTCAGCATGACCTTGTCACGCTCTGCCGAAGCCTTGTCGAATTCTTCCTTCGCTCTCGCTTTTGCGGCACGAAGTTCGGCGATCTTTTTGTATTTTTCCTCGGGATCGCCCGATTCGCTGTCGTCCGATTCGGCGGCATCACATTCGGCGGTCGCCGCTCTCAGCTTTTCAGCCGCTTTTTCGGCGGCGTTGATCTCGGGCGAGGTGAGCGCAAGATGCGCCGCCGCTTCGTCTATGAGATCGATCGCCTTGTCGGGCAGGAATCTGTCGGTTATATATCTTTCGGAGAGGACGACGGCGCGTTCGACCGTGCTGTCGGGAATTTTCAGACCGTGAAAGACCTCGTAGTAATTCTTGATCCCCTTGAGAATCTCAATCGTGTCCGAAACCGACGGCTCCTCTATCACGATCGGCTGGAAGCGGCGTTCAAGTGCCGAATCCTTTTCGATATATTTGCGGTATTCGGCAAGGGTGGTCGCGCCGATAAGCTGTATTTCACCTCTGGAAAGCGCGGGCTTTAAAATGTTCGCGGCATTCATACTGCCCTCGCTGTCGCCGGCACCAACTATCGAATGTACCTCGTCGATCACGAGAATAATGTTGCCGAGTGCCTTTGTTTCTTCGATGAGTCCCTTTATTCTTGATTCGAACTGTCCTCTGAACTGCGTTCCCGCAACAAGAGCGGTCAGATCGACAAGGTGAATCTCCTTGTTTTTCAGACGTACCGGTACGTTCCCTTCGGCAATCCGCTCGGCAAGTGCCTCTGCGATCGCCGTTTTGCCGACACCCGGCTCACCGATGAGGCAGGGATTGTTCTTCTGCCTGCGGCAGAGTATCTGCATCATGCGGGCAAGCTCGCGCTCCCTGCCGACTATGCGGTCAAGCTTGCCGTCGCGTGCGCGCGCGGTAAGATCGGTGCAGTACATGCCGAGAAATTTGCGACCCTTTGCCGCTTTTCCCTTGCCGCCCTTTTCGGAGGTCTGCCCCTGTCCCGGGGCAAAGCGGGGATCGACCCCGCCGAGCCGACCGAAAACATTGCCGACTCCGAGATTTCCGAACAGTCTGCCCAGATCGAGGGGAGGTGTTTTGCCCATCGGCTGACTGCCGTCGGCAGGCTCGGGAAGCGAGTTGTCGCCCTCTCCGTCCTCGCCCGGATTGTCCTCGGAGGCGTCGAGCATGTCGTCAAGCTCCATATCCATACGGTCGAGATCCTCGTCCGAGAGTCCCATGTTCTGCAGAATGTCGTTGACCGGTTTTATTCCCAGTTCTTTCGCACATTTTATGCAGATTCCTTCATTTATCGTTTTGTCGCCTTCAAGTCTTGTTATAAAGACCACGGCAACCCTTTTTTTGCATCTTGCACACATTTCCATAGAAAAAGCCTTTCGTCCGATCGGCACCCGATCAGATCATGTGATATACATAGGTAAAAATATTGTGTTCGAACATCCATCTTGCCACTATCGAGCTTTCGTAAGCCTCGGCGGTGAGCCAGCTCACGCTTCCGATCAGGTATTCGGAGAAGCAGAAGAGGACAAGGCTGAGTATTTCGGCATAGGCAAGCCCGAGAACAAATCCGAGTATGCCGCCGACGAGATGATTGATGTCGGACAGGATGGGCAGATCGGCGATGCCGCGTATCAGCAGACCGACAAGCTTGCATACGAGTACGCAGACTATAAATATGATGCCGAAGGCGATTACGGTTGCGACAGCCGAAGAGTTTATCACGGCGGAGGCAAGCTTGTTGACAAGCGAGTCGTCAATATCGATAGAATCGACCTTTTCGGCGATAAACGGATGGATGATCGCACCTACCGGACGGCAGAAGAGCGTTGCAACCCCGAGTGAAATAACAAAGCCGGCGATCCCGACAAGCACCTTGACTATTCCTTTTTTTGCGTAGAAAAACGTGACGAGTGTAATAAGCAGCAGAACAGCCGCATCAAGGATCATGCTCATAACAGCCCCCCAAAAGTGTTCGGTAATTATTTGGACGGATCGACTACCGATATTTCGGATGATCCGCAGAGATAAACGAGTCCATCCTTCAGGAGAACGTCGCGGACGTCCTTTACTCCGAGTTCGGTGAGTTTTTCCGATTTATGCATATAGATATATACTCTGTCGGACAGTATGACCGCAGAGCTTTCCTCCCCGACCGCTACCGCGATCGGCGTTCCCGGGATATCCGCACTGCTCTCTCCGTTTGCGGAGATAACCCGCAATACCGATGTCATGCCCGAAGCACTGCCGCAGACAATCGTAACGGCATCACAGCCTATTGCATATTTTAGCACATTGCTTCCCGAAAAGGTAGATTTTTTGTAAATTTTCCCTTCATTGTTTATGAATCTTACGCCGTCCGAGCAGACTACGGCAACCGAGCCGTCGGACAGATACGCCGCTTCGATGCATATGCTTTCCCGAATGGCAAGGGTATACCTTGCGTCGGTGGAATCGGTCGGATGAACGGCGATCTCGGTTATCGGCTGACCGTTTTCGTCGGTGTAAAATGAGGCGACGAGAAGCTCGGAGCCGTCGCTTTTTATATCGACCGACGTTGTGTACTTGTTTTTCATGATCTTCTGAATCTGTTTCAGACGGTCGTTGTATACGTTTATCACACTGAAATGCGACTGATCTCTCGTTGCCACCGCGTAGTAACCGGAATCGCTTACCGCGGCGTCGGTTATCGGATATTCGCAGTCCCACTCGCCGATGTTGTTGAAATATGTGTAGAGCGAATAGTTCTTTCCGCCTCTGTCGAAGCAGAGCAGATAGTTTTCGGACGCTTTCAGCACCGGAGAGGCATATGAATTTTTCTCATTGTATGCCTTGTTTCCCGCATTGTCGCAGATCACAAGCCTCTTGTTGCCGACTGTTGCAAAATAATCCTTGTAAACCGCAAAGACGCGGTTGTCGTCCCTTGTGTATATAACTCCGCAGGTCGTTCTGTCGGAGGACGGGATTGCCGATTCGAGCCTGAAATTGACGTTTCTCATCAGAAATCTGAAATTTTCGATCGTAATATCGTCGCGGTAGGCAAAAAACATGAAACCGAGATAGATCGCAAACAGCAGTACCGAAATCCATGTTGCGACGCGGAATCTGCCCGACACGGTCAGATAATAGCGGTTTTTCAGCTCCCGCCGCTCCTCGGTCGAGACAAGATCGTCGCTCGGCAGGACGTAGATGTTTTCCACTTCGTTCTGCGTAAGCTTGTCGAATGTCATCCGCTTTTTCCTTCGGGCGAGCTTTTTCTGCTCTGCGGGTGTCAGCGCACCCGGACCCGTGGCGGTAAGCGATTGCTTTTTTGAACCGCCCTTTTTATCTTTATCCTTTTTCACGGTAAAATATACCCTTTCCTTTCTCAAAGCAGGATAAGACCGAAAATAAAAAATGTCAGTTTTCGGGCGGTGTCTGCCTGTATACCACCCTGTTAAGATAGAGTCCGTCGGGCGGAAGCGTTGCGCCCGCAAGCCTGCGGTCGCCCGACGCTATGATCTTTTCGATGTCGGATATTTCGATTCTGCCCTCGGATACCGCAACGAGGGTACCCGCAAGTATGCGCACCATGTTGTAGAGAAAGCCGTCGGCGGAGACGGTGATCCTGACTGTTTCGCCGTCGCGCACGACGTCAAACGACTTTATCGTACGCACGGTGGAAACGACCTTCGATCCCTGTGCCATAAACGCCGAAAAATCATGTCTGCCGATGAATTTTTTTGCCGCGCAGTCCATGAGAAAAGCGTCAAGCTTTACCGGGAAGTGATAGGCGCGGTCGGCAAGAAACGGATCCCTGACCGGTCTGTTAAGTATGATATAAACGTACTCCTTGTATTCGACGTCGTATCTTGCGTGGAAAGAGTCGTCAACTCTTTTTGCCGACAGCAGAGCGATATCGGGCGGAAGCAGGGGAGCGATCGCAAGCGGAAGTTTTTCGGGCGGAATCGCGGGAAGAGGCGAGCCGTCCGCCGTTTCGGCAGTCAGACAAAAATTGTTTGCGTGAACCCTCGCATCGGTCCGCGAACAGCCTGTTATGAGCAGTTTTTTCGAAAACAGCCGTTCGGCTGCTTCCTGAAAGCTTCCCTGAACCGTTCTCAGTCCCGGTTGTGACTGAAACCCGTGAAAGCGGGTGCCGACATATGAGATTGTGAGAAGCAGTTTCATGCCGAAGCCCCCGTTTTTTTAAATTTAAAAGCAGATGATGCCCGGAAAAGGAACAAACCGCATTGCGACCACCGCACCGCAGAGCAGTACCATCATGGCAAAGGCAACTGCGTCCCGCGGAGCGAAATGAAATGTTTTCATACGGGTTCTGCCGGCACCTCCGTGGTAACAGCGGCACTCCATTGCCGTCGCAAGCTCGCCCGCATGTCTTATCGACGATATAAACAGCGGGATGAAA
>CALBLD010000321.1 GCA_937895775.1 uncultured Clostridia bacterium | reverse complement strand
ACACAGACGAGTTCAATTTTTGCAATGACAATACGTTCGGTAACCACGGTGCTTTCCGCAAACGGACAATATACCGATTACGAATCTATCGTCGAAAGTGTTCATCCGACATTTCTTTACGAATCGGTCTGGAATCTTATAGGATTCATTCTCCTGACAATTCTGATTTTCCGCAAAAAATATGACGGTCAGGTATTTTTCGGCTATTTTGCATGGTACGGGGCGGGAAGAATGGTAATCGAGGGTCTTCGTCAGGACAGCCTTTACATCGGAAACACCGGAATACGCGTATCACAGCTTCTTGCGTTTATATTCTTCATAGTTGCCGGATTCTTCTTTTTCTTCTTCCTTATAAAAAGCAAAGAAAAGAAACTCGCGCAAAGCCTGTATTTACCCTGTGCGAAAGCACTTGAAAAAAGCCAAAAGTCCGATGTCGCCGAAGCACTTCCCGAAAGCACGGAAAACAGTTTGTCATCTGGCTGTGAAAATGCGGACGAAGGCGCAAAGGACAACGAAAACGAAAATAATACAGACAAAGGGGAAACAGAAAATGACGGCAAAGATAATTGACGGAAAGGCAATGTCTGCGGCTGAACGCAGAAAAATCGCAGAAGAAACGGCAAAACTGAAATCGGAACGCGGAATTGTCCCCGGACTTGCGGTTATCATCGTCGGGAACAACCCCGCATCCGAAATATATGTCAGAAACAAACACAAGGCATGTATCGAGGTCGGATTCAATTCATGGATATACAGGCTCAATGAAAATGCATCGCAGGATGAGCTGAACGCTCTTATCGACAGACTCAACTCCGATGACAATGTTCACGGCATCCTCTGTCAGCTCCCCCTGCCCGGCGGATTGTCCGAAGAAGAGGTTATCGACCGCATATCTCCGGAAAAGGATGTCGATGCGTTCGGCATGGAAAATGTCGGAAGGATAATGCTCGGCAGGTACAGGTTTTTACCCTGCACTCCCGCAGGCATCATGCTGCTTCTGCGTGAATCGGGCATAGATATCGGCGGCAAGCGGGCGGTCGTTATCGGACGCTCCAACATTGTCGGAAAGCCGATGGCAATGCTTCTGCTGAATTCGGATGCCACGGTTACCGTATGTCACAGCAAAACCGTCGGTCTTTCGGAAATCACACGCGAGGCAGACATAATCGTTTGCGCTGTCGGAAAGGCTGACTTTTTAAAAGGCGACATGATTAAGCCGGGAGCGGTCGTTATCGATGTAGGTATGAACCGCAATGAAGACGGAAAGCTCTGCGGCGACGTCGATTTTGATTCAGCCGCCAATGTGGCATCGGCAATTACGCCCATACCGGGCGGCGTCGGTCCGATGACGATCACCATGCTTCTGAGAAACACGCTTACCGCCGCAACACACGGACTCTGACGTTTAAAGAAAACCGATCGATCTTTTGACAGTACGCTGCCTGAAATCGATCGGTTTTTTGTTTATTCTTTTTTATTTGAGCTCACCGCGGAAGCAAAAACGGCTGAAGCTGTCTGCCATGCAGTGCCGCCTCGGTCGTTTTTTCTATCAGCGAATAATCGGCAACAAGGCTGAAAGGTTTCTTTATCGGATCATCCTGTCCGAGCGGAACAAAGTAGATATTTTTCCTTTCCATCAGACTGCCTATATTCTTGAAATTTGCGGAAAGAGCGTCATTTGTGGCAAGAGCGATAATAAGCGGCCGCTCATTCCTGAGGTGAGCCTTTGCCGCCATAGTGACCGGTGTGTCGGTTATACCCGCCGCCATCTTTGCAAGCGTATTTCCGGTACAAGGTGCGATAATCATCACATCCGGACGCAGGACCGGTCCGATCGGCTCCGCTTCTTTTATACTGTCTATGATCGGTCGGACACTTATTTTTTTTATTTTTTCGATAAAATCGGAGGACTTTCCGAATCTTGTGTCAACAGTTGACACCGATTTACTTACGACGCACACAAGCTCATTCTTCTCTCCGTACACTTTTGCCTCCGACAGTGCTTCGGAAAGTGTGCAGAACGATCCGCAGAATCCCCAGACCGTCATCGATACAGGTATGTCTGTTCATATTCGTTTATCTTTTCAAACAAACCTTTTCACCAAACTTTCTTTTGTTTTCATTACATTTTTTACACGTCTTCCGGCTTGAGCAGCGAATACAGGCAATTGAACACGGCGGCTCCCGAGCTTACGGGACAGTATTTTCCCGGCAAACCGGATGCATTTATTGCGGTAAAGTCGTCAAAAACCGCTTTACCGTATACGGAAGCAAGGTCAACAAACAGTCCGTTGTCATTTACAAGTCCTTTTATTTCCTCGTAATACCAAGCGGGAACGGTGTTGAATACTATATCGTATTTTATTTTTTCCGTACAGCCGTCGGCAATGCTTCCGAAGCGGCGCGGCAGAAAGCCGTTCTCACGGATCAGCACAAGACTCTCCCGACTTCTTGCAAAAACAGTCGGAACCGAACCGAAACCGAGCAGAAGAGATGCAAGCATTTTTCCTATCCTGCCGT
>CALBLD010000320.1 GCA_937895775.1 uncultured Clostridia bacterium | reverse complement strand
CTTTTTCTGAATCAGTGGAATTCTTTAAAACCGACCGACAATAATATCGAAAAGTTCATACACACAAAAGACGGAGTTCAAACCGAATCCGACGGATATGTACAACCTTACGGTGATTCACCGCTCGACAATGAGATATGTGCCGAAAATGTATACCTGAACATAATTAATAATTCAAAAAAGTATGTTTACATATACACCCCTTATCTGATTATTGACAATGAAACGGTGACCGCTCTGACACTTGCCGCCAAACGCGGAGTTGATGTGCGCATTATCACACCCGGAATTCCGGACAAAAAAATCGTATACCAGCTGACGAGGTCATATTATCCCGTGCTTATAAAACACGGAGTAAAAATATATGAATACACGCCGGGTTTCGTGCACGCAAAATCGTTTGTATGTGATGATGAGGTAGCGACTGTCGGATCAATAAATCTTGATTACAGAAGTCTCTATCTCCACTTTGAATGCGGATGTTATTTTTACAAAAGCCGTGTCGTTGATGAATTAAAAAAAGATTATATCGAAACTTTGCAAAAATCAAAGCCTGTCGAACAGATGACGATACGTATCGGTGTTCTGAAAAAACTATGGTTTGCTTTTCTGAGACTGTTTTCACCGCTCATATAAAAACAATCAAAAGAGCCACTGCATATGCTGTGGCTCTTTTCACATATCAATAAAATGTTGCGACGGGTTGCTCCGGCTGTGAGGTCATCGCAATTTCGGTTGCCGAAAGAATCGGTCCCTTGCCGCTGTATATCTTATGCTTTCCGAAAGATATCTTTGCGGTTACTATTATCCAGCCCTTGGTTTTGAGACTTATCTCCCGATCATATCTGCATACCATTGCACAATAACTTATATCGTTTGAACAGCAAACCATGACGTGTCTGCCAACCGCGAACTCATTTTTTGCAAGCTTCGGCGATGTTGCGACAATTCCTTTGAATTTTACTGTCTTTCCGTCATATTTTTCGGGTTCTTCAGTAAGATCTCTGTACCATTCGGCAAAATCCTGATCCTTTATTTCGATCACAGGGGCATTTATATCAAACGGCAGAGGATCCTTCGTGTCGTCATACTCAAATTCTCCGCTTTCATACTCATATCCGATCGAGCAACGTCTGTTAACAGCACGGACGATTTTGTGGATAGAATCCTTATCGGTGATATCTGTTGCCCTGTTAAGAATTATCGCTTCACAGGACTGGAGCTTATCTACCGTCAGCTGACGCATATTCGTATTAAATGTTTCAAACGAACCGGCATCCGCAAACATCATTTCCTGATAAACCATCCAGTTTTCCGGAAGTGCCTGATAAAAATCATTCAAAAGCCACATTCCGTTATACTCAACGATAACCCGGTTACATTTATGTTTGTTCAGGAGTGTTGTCAGATAGCTGTCGGTAAGCATCGAAGAATCTTCAATATATTCGATATATACATTCGGCTTTGCAAAAGCTGTCGGATCGTACTCTTCGGCACCCTCTTCGCAAACTATCAAAAGAAATCTCTCGCCGGAATTAAAATTCGGATCAGAGAGAGTCTGCTGTATCACAGTTGTTTTTCCGCCTTCAAGAAAACCGGTAAAAAGGTAAACTGGTATTTCCATTTTTTTCTCCTAAATTTATCAGACAGCGAACAGTTCGGATATTGCCTTTTTGTCAATATGCGATCCGATAACACAGACAAGACCGGTAACCGCGGCAGGACCGCTCCGCACATCCGGTTCGCCGGGAACATAATCAAAGTGTATCCAGTTTCCGTCCGTTCCCTCAACAATACCTTTTGCACGAAGAATAAGACCGAATTTTTCATCATTTTTCAGTTCCGAAAGAATTGACAAAATCTGTTCGGGGCTGTATTTTGCGGTAGTTTCAATCCCCCAACTTGTGAAAACATCGTCCGCATGATGATGGTGATGATGCTCATGTTCATCATCGTCGTCATCGTCGTGATGGTGATGACATTCGCAATCGGGATCATCACACTCTTCGTCGTCATGGTGATGATGGTGATGATGTTCGTGTTCATCATCGTCGTCATCGTCGTGATGGTGATGACATTCGCAATCGGGATCAT
>CALBLD010000319.1 GCA_937895775.1 uncultured Clostridia bacterium | reverse complement strand
CATATTATACTTCATATGACGAATTTCTGAAACATGACATGGACGTCGTAATTCTCGCCAACTATGCAACCGAGCATGCGCCGTTTGCAATCAAAGCAATGAATGCCGGCAAGCATGTCTTTTCCGAAGTGCTTCCCGCACATTGTCTTGCCGAAGCGGTTGAGCTTGTCGAAACGGTCGAACGCACCGGACTTAAATACTGCTATCTTGAAAACTACTGTTACATGAGTGCACCGCGCGAGATGAAACGACTTTATCGCAGCGGTCAGCTCGGAGAGCTTGAATACGGCGAAGGCGATTACATTCACAACTGTGAGTCGATCTGGCCGGCGATCACATACGGTGAGCCCGATCATTGGCGCAATCACATGTTCACCACCTTCTACTGCACACATTCGATAGGTCCGCTCGTTCACATCACCGGACTGCGTCCGGTAAAGGTAAACGGACTTGAGCTTCCCTTCAACGAAAGATGCGCAAGAGAAGGATGCCTTTCCGGATCGCTCGGCATCGAAATGCTGACCATGGAAAACGGTGCGATAGTCAGAAGCACACACAGACAGCTTGCCAAAAACTCCGGCTGGTACTCGATATACGGCACGAAGGGACATGCGGAAAGCGCGCGCAGCATCACCGAAAGCGGCGGTGTTGACCACATCTACACCGATCTTGACAAAGTCGTTGCCGATTACACGACCGAAGGAAACAGCGAACGCAGAGATTACTATCCCAAGGATGAGCTGACCGAACTCTCGCAAAGCTCGGGACACGGCGGAAGCGATTTCTGCGCCATGTACAACGCCATCGAATATATCAGAGGCAACGAGCATGCCGACATAATCGACGTATACGAGGCGATGGACATGTATCTGCCCGGTCTGTTTGCATTCTTCTCGATTCTTGACGGGGGGAAAGAAAAGTACATTCCCGACCTGCGCGACAAATCGGTGCGCGACAGTTACAGAAACGACAGACGCTGTACAGACCCGAAGGTTGCGGGAGATCAGCTGCTTCCCTGCAACGGAAAAGGCAATCCTGACATTCCCGAGGCTGTATACGAACGCATGAGAAAGGATTTCGGCAGATAAGCAGATGTATTATGCACTGATTTTTGCCGCAACCGTTCTGTTCGGGTTGCAATTCTTCTTCAACAAGCTGTATCAGAAGGGTGAGGGCGACGGCATCTCGTCAGCCATGATATTCGCCTTTCTGAACGCTTTGGTATGCGCAGTGGAAATGTTCTGCCTCAACAGATTCGTCTTTTCGTTCTCGCTTTTTTCGATGGGAGTTGCCCTGCTCTGCGGATTGAACAACATTCTTTACGCATACAGCTCTGTCAAGGCTCTCGGAAAAGCCGATCTTGCGACATTTTCCCTGTTTGCAATGCTCGGCGGAATGATACTGCCATTCATCGGCGGAATCATCTTCTGGAACGAAAAAATAACGGCTTTGAAGATAATCTGTTGTCTGCTCATAATCTTTGCGCTGTGGCTCGGCACCGACCGCGGCTCGGGCAGAAAAGGTGCGGCAAAGTATTACATCATGATATTCATATTCAACGGAATGTCGGGGATACTTTCCAAGCTGCACCAATCCGGTGACGGACATGTCACCGAGCAGGGTTACATGCTCCTTTCGTCGATCTGCGCCATGGCGATAAGCGGAGCGGTACTCATTTATCTCAAGGTGATAAAAAAGCAGAAAATCGCTCTGAACAAACCGGGACGTTCGATTCCGAGCGTGGCGGTCTATTCGGTCATCAGCGGCGTCGGAAATCTTTTTCTTCTCATTGCGCTCAGTCATGTTGACGCATCGGTGCAATATCCTTTTGTAACCGGCGGCACGATCGTAGTATCGGCAATAATATCTGCGATAATCGGAGAAAAACCGGGAGTGCGCAAGCTTATCGCCATTGCGGTCGCATTTACGGCAACCCTTATTCTCATATTCTGAGTATCAAAAGTACAAAATATCCCCTGCGGCAGGAAAGCCGCAGGGGATATTTACCGTATAAAGATTTACAGAAACAATTCGATCAGAAATACAACAGCGCAGGATGATGCCGCAACCGCGAACAGGTTTCCCGACAGCCAAGCCACGGCGATTCCGACGACCAACGCCGCAATCCCGGAAATCGGCGTCTGTGTGGCAAACACGATCGCCGGAAATGTCATTACCGTCAGAGTGATATACGGAACATAATAAAGGAACGACCTTATAAACCGACTCTTCACCGGTTTTCTGAGCAGTGTCAGAGGCAATGCTCTTATAAAATACGTCACTGCCGCCGCCGCAAGTATGTATATCCAGACATTATTTTTCATCGGTCCTCTCCTTTACGGGAAAAACGAGCGCGGCAACTGCCGCAATCAGCACGGTAAGCAGTATCACCCTTACACTTTCGGGTATTCCCGAAAAAACGGGGATCAGCGACATAAGCATCGAAAGAACCGCAGAGACGATCACAACGGCGGCAACCTTTTTATCATTCACCGAAACGGGAACCACCGATGCTATAAACATTCCGTAAAGGCTGACTCCGAGTGCGCTCTGAAGGCGGCTTCCGATTATATTACCCACCGCAACGCCGAGTCCCGTTCCGACACACCAACCGGGCATTGCAACGCTCATCATCCCGAAATAGAACCACGGATTGAGTGCCTTTGCCTGCATAACGCCGATGCTGAACATTTCATCTGTCACAGCCAATCCCATAACAAGGCGATGGACAATCCCGGTTTTATTGCGGTCGAGCTTCTCGGACAATGCACATGACATCAGAAAATAGCGCATATTTGCCACAAGCTCGGCAACAGCCGCCTGAACTATGCTTCCGCTCTCGGATATCACCGAAAACAGTGCGTACTCGCCCGCCGAGGCGTTAAGCAAAAGGCTTGACACCGAAGCCGAGATAACCGACAATCCCGCACGTCTCGCAGCAAGCCCGAGCGAAAAGGAAACCGCAAGGTAGCCGAGGCAGACAGGCACCCCGCTCTTCACCCCACGGCGATACTCCGACATATTTGATTTTCTTTCAAGAACATTCCGACTCATTATTAAACCTTTTGACCTTTATACTTCGTGCTTTGTTGATTATACAACTCTTTTTGAACTCTGTCAAGTATATAAATATCAGGTCGGTCAGGCAGATTTTACACGAACATTTGTTCTTGACAAACCGCATTTTTTGTGGTAGAATGTCTGTATGAAAGGGAGTGATCGCACGGACGACAGAATATATTTTGTTATTGATCTCAAATCCTTCTTTGCGTCTGTTGAATGTGTCGAACGCGGGCTCGATCCCATGAACACCCTCCTTGCGGTCGCCGATCCCGAGCGCAGTGACAAAACCGTCTGTCTTGCGGTCACACCCGCAATGAAAAGGCTCGGGGTTAAAAACCGCTGTCGGGTTTTTGAGATTCCGAAAAACATAGATTACATCATGGCACCCCCGCGCATGAAGCTTTACATTGACTATTCGGCTCGCATATACAGCATATATCTCAGATATTTTTCGGCAAACGACATGCACATATATTCGATAGACGAAGTATTTATCGACATTACGCACTATATCTCGCTCTACCGCAAGTCGCCGTACGAACTTGCAAATTTCGTAATGGACGGGATATTCGCCGAAACCGGCATCCGCGCAACATGCGGGATAGGCACGAACATGTATCTTGCAAAGATCGCCCTTGACATTACGGCAAAGCACTCGCCCGACTTCATCGGCTTTCTTGACGAGGACACATACCGCCGGACTTTATGGGATCACAAACCGCTTACCGACTTCTGGAGGATCGGCAAGGGGACTGCCGCGCGGCTCGAAAAATACTGCATTTTCACAATGAGGCAGATAGCAAACTGTCCGGAGGATCTTATCTACAGACTGTTCGGGATCGACGGCGAGCTTCTGATCGACCATGCGTGGGGACGCGAAACAGCCACGATCGCCGACATAAAGGCTTACACCGGCAAAACAAGTTCGATTTCCTCCGGTCAGGTGCTTCCCCGCGACTACGACAACGCCGAAACCGTAATCATACTGAAGGAAATGGTTGACAGTCTTTCACTGTCGCTTGTCGAAAAAGGGTTTGTAACCGAGTCTGTGGGACTTAACATCGGATATTCGTCAAAGGAAAATCTGAGCGATTCGCACGGCACGCGGTCACTCAGGTTCGGAACAAGTGCTTCAAGTCTGCTTACCGAAGCGGTGCTTGACATATTTTCGCGGATATCAGAAAAACACGCCAAGATCCGCAGAATAAACATCAGCTTCAACAACATCCACACCGAGCAAAACATTCAGTACGATATTTTTTCGGATATAGAAGCACTGGACCGTGAAAAGCGTCTTCAGACCGCCATTATTTCAATCAAGCACAGATTCGGCAAAAACTCGGTTCTCAAAGGGATAAATTTCGAACCTGCGGCAACAATGAGAACACGGAACCGACAGATAGGAGGTCACAAAAGCGGTGAATACGAACAAAAGCCAAAAGCGGACTAAGATGCCCGTATCCGAACGGGCAAAGCAGTTTTCCCCATTCATGGCGATAAGCGAGCTTGAACCCGCCCTCAAGAGGATCGAAGCCGACAAAAAAGAGGCAAAGATCGAGATCGGCGACGAGCGCGCATCGGAAATAAACGACAAACTGAACGCCATAAAACCCGGATATCACGCAATCTGCATATATCACAACGGTATCCGCTATGTCCGCGAAAGCGGTTATGTAAAAAAAGTCGATCTTGTTTTCCGCACAATCGAAATCGGAGAAAAAATGATCTTTTTCGATGACATCCTTGAAATATCATTTTCCGCAGAGGACAGAAAGTCTGTTCATATCCCGACAGATTTCGACTAAATAATACACAGCTGTGGATTATAGGGCTGAATATGCGAATCTGACCATTGACAACCGTCGATCCGGCATATATAATGAGGTCAGAAAAGCGAAAGGAAGTGTATTTGGAATGAACATCCTCATTTTAAGTGCCAACACGGGCGAAGGTCACAACGGTGCGGCAAGAGCATTGTACGAAGAATTCCGCTCAAGAGGCGTTGATTGCGAGCTTGTTGATGCGCTTTCGCTGTGCAGCGAAAAAACATCTGACACGATATCGTCCATATACAATTCAATGATTGTGAAGCTTCCGCATCTTTTCGGAGCCATATACCGTGCCGGAAAGATATACAGCTCAACCGGAATCAAAAGTCCGGTATTCATAGCAAATTCGTCACAGTCGGACAAGCTTTTGAATTTTATAAACGAAAACGGTTTTACGGCTGTTGTATGCACCCATCTTTTTCCGATGCAGACCCTCACATATCTGAAAAGGTCGGGAAAAATAAAAATTCCGTGCTACGGCATACTGACCGACTACACACTGATCCCGTTTTTCCGCGAGGTGGAGCTTGACATGTGCTTTGTTCCGCATGCCGATGTTCTGGAAGAATGTGTCCGCGAAGGGATGGACAGGCGGAGACTGGCTGTCACCGGGATACCTGTTTCGTCCGGATTTTCGTCGGGTATCGACAGAGCGCAGGCAAGGCAACTGCTGTCAATTGCCGACGACCGCAGGGTATACCTCATCATGACCGGAGGTGCGGGATGCACCTATGCCCTTCCGATCTGCAATTCCCTTCTTTCATTCAATGATCCGAATGCCGAAATATTTGTGCTTACCGGAAAAAACAAGGATCTGTACAACGAGATAAAGCGCGAACACAGGCATGACAGGCAGGTTCATGCGGTTTCATTTACCGACAAGGTTTACCTTTACATGAAAGCGTCCGATGTTCTGATATCCAAATCGGGCGGCATCACCTGCACCGAAGCTGCCGCCGCGCAGATTCCGATAGTACACGTCAACGCGATCCCGGGATGCGAAACAAAGAATGCCGAACTGTTCGAAAGAAACGGAATGTCGGTTCGTGCGACAGACCCTGCAAACGCCGCCGATCTTGCTTTCTCCATAGCAAACGACAGTGCCCGAAGTACCCGCATGCGAAAGTGCGAGGCGGAATGTATAAATCCGCATGCCGCTTCCGACATTGCGGATGTTGTAATGAGAAAGAAAAGGAGGAAGTCCAAAAATGCGTGATTTTATTCTGAATTTTGCCCCGTACATAATTTTCACCTGCCTCGGATTTCTTTCCGGAAGCATACTTTTCTGCAAGCTGATTCCGCTTGTTTTCTTCGGAAAAGACATTTGCTCTCTGTCGGATGACAAAAACCCTGGAGCTGCGAACGTATTCATGTCATGCGGTCCCGTAATAGGAATGATATGCCTCATCCTTGAGATATGCAAGGGATTTGTCCCGGTCTTTGTCTCGCTGAGGTACACCGATGTCCGCAGTCTTTTGTTTGCACCCATAATCGCCGCTCCGGTCATCGGTCATGCGGTCGCTCCCTTCAACGGTTTCAGGGGCGGAAAAAGCATTGCGGTATCTTTCGGCGTCATGCTCGGCATGTTGCCGGTTACAAGATGTGTTCTCATCCTTGCTGCGATTTACATAATCACATCGACGCTTGTCCGTGTAGGACCTCACAGAAAGCGCAGCATCGTGACATACGCACTGTTCGCCGCCGGCTCCGCGCCTCTTCTTATCAGACGCGGACTTGCATCGGTTGCGGTCGGTGTAATTATACTGTCGCTTACCGTTATTTACAAACACTCACTCAGATTCTGTACCGCAGAGGTTATAGAAAAAGAAAACCGCGAAAAGGCTGCCGTCAACAAAGACAAACCGGCGCAATAACAAAATCCGCACCCCGAAAGACAAAATCTTTCGGGGTGCATTTTTTATACTTTTTCGCTGATCGCTCCGATCAGATCGCCGAGTCCCTGCTCAAATTCGGCACCGTACCAATGATTTTTATCCTTTATCGTTCTTTCAATGCATCCTACGGTGAAATCGGCGGCAATCTTTGCGCTTTCAATGAGAGAAACACCTCTTACATACGAGCCGATGAATGCCGATGCAAAAATATCTCCGGTTCCGTGGCATCCTTTCGATATCTTCCGATGACAATAGTAATCGGACGTGCCGTCGTCGCACACGAGTACACCCGTCGTTTCGTTGTTATATCCGACTCCGGTAAGAACGATCTTCTTTGCGCCGAGAGCGGACAGCTTTTCGCAAAGCTTTTTCACGTAATCTTCATCATATTCGGTTCTGTATCCGGTATCGGTCAGCAGACATGCCTCGGTTATATTCGGAAGTATTATATCCGCCGATGCGCAAAGCCTCTTCATCGCATCGACAAATCCGGAATCAAACCCCGGATAGAGTCTGCCGTTATCCGCCATTGCCGGGTCAACCGCCTTAAGCAGTCCGGTATCCGGCTTCCCGAGGCTTTCAAACATCTTTTTTACAATATCCGTCTGCCTTTCGCTTCCGAGATAGCCGGTATATATAGCGTCGAATCCGATCTTTTCGCTGATCCAATGGTTCATTATCGGCTCCATATCGTCGGTAAGATCACGGAAGGTATAATTTGAAAATCCGCCCGTATGGGTTGACAGAACCGCAGACGGAAGCACGCAGGTTTCAAGTCCGCATGCCGAAAGAATCGGCAGTGCAACCGTCAGCGAACACTGTCCGACGCAGGAAATATCCTGAACAGTCAGCACTCTTTTATATTCATTGCTCATTTTTATCGCTCCCCCAAAAAATTTACATGCATATTATAGCATAAAAACGGGTGATATCAATCGGCAGGACAGACATTTTACAAAAGCCTGTCAAAGATTTTACATTGGCGGTACAGCATCTCAATACCTGCTCGTTTTCCTTTTTCTGAACTCTGTCGGAGAGCATCCCCTGTAATGGCGGAAAAGCCGTCCGAGATACTGCACCGATGAAAAACCGGTCGAAAGTGCTATATCGGTCACACTTTTTGAAGTTGTCGAAAGCATCTCCTCGGCTTTTCTCATTCTGACATAATTTATATACTCGCCGACAGTCGTCCCGACGGTGTTTTTGAACAGTCGGCAGAGATAATACTTATTTATATAGGATTCACCGCTTATCATATCGAGCGACAGTTTCTTCTCGCTGTTCGAATTTATATATCCTATGACATCCGCAATTTTTTCGAGCTTTGTCACATCGGCAATTTCGTGCAGATCGACAAGCAGCCGATATCTGCGCAAAAAGGCAAGTATTCCGTAAATGCATGATCTGATATACAGATCATACGCCACTCCCTTTGTCTTATATTCGCGGATCATTCTGTCTATCGCATCCGATACCTCGGTATGCTCTCCTTTTTTTACAAGCATATACGGACTTGCAAAATTGATGTTGACGAAGGCACTGAGATATTTTTCGGTCTGCGGCTCATTTTCGGCAAGATAGTTTGACGCGTCAAGCTGAACAAGATCGCAAACCGACCTTTCGGGTCCGGGAATCAGTCTGTGTACGGTATTCGAGTTGACTATCAGCAGATCTCCCTCCGAAACCCACTCTGTTTTATCGACAAATCCGCATCTGATCCCGCCGGTTTTGACCTTCACAAGTTCGATTTCCCTGTGAAAGTGAAACCCGAGGTATTTGACACTGTCGATGAGTTCCAGATCGCAGAAAAGGTTCACGTCAAGCTCGGGAAGATTTGACCTTATATGTTCGCTCTCCGATTTAATTTCATTCACTGCTTCATCACCCCCGGTTAAAGTCAATATTCTTTCACTTACAGTCAATAATAGGACAGAAAAAATCAATATGTGTGATATAATTATATCAAATGCAAAATCAAATGTCAATGTGACGGCAAGAAAAATATGGACAATTCCGAAACAATTTATCAAAGCAAAGAATATCTACGTTCCCGCACCGCATACACGCTCTACTGCGCATTCGAATACTTTATTACCCTGCTTATCAGCGATGCGTTTCTGGCAAAGCTGCTTAAAGCGATAGGCGTTTCCGACAGCGTCACTGGTATAATTTCATCGATAATATCGTTCGCCTTCCTTTTTCAGTTACTTTCGTTTTTTGCGGCAAGCCGTATAAAGAACGCAAAGTCGGTAATAATCGCCGCAAATATAGGCTCACAGCTCCTTTTCGCCGCCATGTATCTGATTCCGTTTGCGGATGCGGGCGTAAAGCTGAAAACTTTTTTTGTGATATCATGTCTGGTTACCGGATACGCATTTTCAAACTTTGTAGCCGGTATGCTGTTCAAGTGGGCAAACTCATATGTGGACAAATCAAAGCGCGGAATTTTTTCCGCATACAAGGAAGTAATTTCCCTGATCGGCGGAATGATCTTTTCGCTCGTCATGGGGGTGATCGTCGATTCCTTCGACAACTCCGGAAACAAATCCGCCGGATTTTTATTCCTTGCGGTAACCGTTCTTGTGCTTACCTCATTCAACTTCATATGTCTCATGCTTATCGGCGGGGAGAACAACAGGGATAATCCAAAAACCAATCCGCCGTTCGGCAAAATTATAGCAAATACTCTGAAAAACCGCAATTTCCGCAGGATCGTTGTTCTGACTATACTCCAGTATACCGCGCTTTACACAACGATCGGCTTTATGGGCGTCTATAAGATCGGGATTCTCGGCTTCAGCGTCGCCGCTGTACAGATAATAAACATAGTCGCAAACATCTGTCGTGCGGTCGTATCCGCACCGTTCGGACGTTTTTCCGACCGACACTCATATGCCGTCGGAATGAAGGTTGCCATGGGACTGCTTTCCGCCGCCTTCTTCATAAACATTTTTTCGGCTCCGCAGACAAAGTGGTTTGTAATTATATTCTCGGTACTCCATTGCGTAAGTCTCGCCGGTTCCAATCAGAATTCGTTCAACATAGTTTACGATTATGTCGAAAACGACTGCATTGTACAGGCACTTGCAATAAAAAACTGCATCGGCGGAGTATGCGGCTTTCTCGCTTCCCTCATTGCAAGCCGTCTGCTTGCCGTTATCGGTGAAGGCGGGGTAAACATATTCGGTCTTACGGTATACGGTCAGCAGATTCTTTCTGCAATCTCGGCGGCTGTTGCGCTTTCGGCTGTTTTTTACACAAAATACAAAATAGAAAATAACAGATCAAAGGAGAAAAATCAAAATGGTCAGAGTTAACATTGACGTTTCGGACAAAACAGGCGTCATCAAACCGATGCATTCGGTCAACAACGGTCCGATCGGCGGCAAATCATCAAATGTAGAAGCTTACCGTGCGGCAGGAATCCCGTATGCACGTACCCATGACTCATCCTTCAATGCAGGCTACGGAGGAGAACACACGATCGATGTCCACCTGATATTTCCAAACTTCGACGCAGACGCATACGACGAGAAGTCATATGATTTTACGGTTACCGACAATTACATCAAAGAAATAATGTCCGTCGGCACCAAGGTCTTCTACCGTCTCGGCTCAAAAATCGAGCACGGCATCAAGAAATACGGCACGCTCGTACCGAAGGATTATCACAAGTGGGCAGTCATCTGCGAACACATTATCCGACACTACAATTACGGCTGGGCTGACGGCTTCCGTTACAACATCGAATATTTCGAAATATGGAATGAAGCCGATCTCGGTGCCGGCAACGTCAAAAACCCCTGCTGGCAGGGAACCGAAGAACAGTTCTTCGAATTTTTCGACGTCGCCGCAAATCATCTGAAAAGCTGTTTCCCCGAACTTAAAATCGGCGGTCCCGCACTCGCGTTCTGGAAGCATATCGACTGGGTAAACGGCTTCTTCAACAGGCTCACCGCTCCGATAGACTTCTTCTCATGGCACATGTATTCCGACGACCCGTCAAAGGTTGCGTCACGTATCCGCGAGATCAGAGCTTATCTCGACGCGCACGGACTTGAAAAAGCCGAAAGTATTCTGAACGAATGGAACTACGTAAAGGCATGGACGGGCGCAAACTGGCATTACAGTCTCGAAACGGAGAAAAATCTGAAAGGCTCCGCCTACATTTCATCGGTCATGCTCGAAAGCCAGAACGCACCGCTTGATCATCTCATGTTCTATGATGCGCGTCCCTGTGCTATGAACTCGATGTTCAACACCGACATGCCGTGCAAAAAGCTGAAAGGCTATTATCCTTTCCTCATGTTCAACAGCCTCTATTGTCTGAAAAACGCCGTTTCGGCAACAAGTGATGACGCAGACGTCAGGGTTGCCGCCGCAGACAGCGAAAACTGCTCGGCGATCATGCTCAGCCATTTCAACGACGACGAAAGCACTGCCGAAAAGGAAGTATCCGTACATGTACGGGGCGATCATGCGGGGACAAAGAAAGCGTCGGTTTACATGCTTGACGATGTCAACAACTGCACGCTGACAAAGGAAGAGGTATTTACATCCGACGAATACACCATTGTTCTGAACATGCCCCTCTACTCCACCTGTCTTATAAAGATCGAATGTGAATAATTACAACGCAGATCGGTGCGGACATCA
>CALBLD010000318.1 GCA_937895775.1 uncultured Clostridia bacterium | reverse complement strand
CGCCTTTTTCCCCGCACAGATGCTGACGATACTGCCTTTCGGCTGGCTGTTCTACACGCACGGTACGCTGACGGTTGAGACTTTCATAACAGTCATTATACTTGCACTCGGCATGGCGGCACCGATTGTCGCCGCGTTCAACTTTGTCGATACGCTGGCGCAGGTCGGCACGACTGTTTCTCAGGTGGATGAAATTCTGAAAGCCGAGGAGCAGGAACACGGCACAAAAAATGTTGCTTTCAAAGATTATAACATTGAGGTCAAAGGTGTTTCTTTCGGCTACCACGACGATAAAGAAATCCTGCACGACATAACACTTTCGGTTCCGCAAAACGGTATGACGGCGCTCGTCGGACCGTCCGGTTCCGGCAAATCGACGCTGGCAAAGCTTATCGCAGGTTTTTGGGATGTGAAGAACGGTAGCATTACGATGGGCGGACACAATTTAAAAGATATTCCGCTGACCGAGCTTTACGACAGGGTGGCATTTGTTTCGCAGGACAATTATCTGTTTGACGATACCGTCCGCGAAAATATCCGCATGGGACGCAGAGACGCGACCGATGCCGAGGTCGAAGCGGCGGCACACAACGCAGGCTGTGACAGTTTTATCGGCGAGCTTGAAAAAGGATTTGACACGGTCGTCGGCGGGGGCGGCGCACATCTTTCGGGCGGTGAGCGACAGCGTATTGCCATAGCGCGCGCCATGCTCAAGAACGCGCCGATCATCATTCTGGATGAAGCGACCGCCTATATCGACCCCGAAAATGAGGCGATTATTCAAAAAGCAGTGGCAAAGTTGGTGGAAAACAAAACGGTTATCGTGATTGCCCACAGGCTCTCCACGATTACGGGCGCGGATAGTATCGCCGTAGTTATGGATGGGCGTATCGAAGCACAGGGCAGACATAAAGAACTGCTTGAAAATTGCGCTCTCTACCGTGAAATGTGGCAGGCGCATATCGGAGCAAAGGACGGTGACGCAGAATGATCGAAGCATTCCGTAAAATCCGGCGTTTCGCCGGAAGCGAAAGAAAGAATATCAACAAATCCGTGGCAGTGGGCTTTCTCAATGCCGTACTGCAGATGTTTCAGGTCGCGGCAATTTACTTTGTCGTGCTCGCCCTGACAGGCGGAGAGCAGGGCGGCAAAATCGCATGGATCGCGCTCGGCTGTGAGCTTGTCGCAATATTCGGAGGTGCGGTCAGCGCAAGTTTTTCCAAAATGCTGCAGACCCATGCCGGATATTTCATGGCGGCGGATCGCCGGATCTCCATTGCGAACAGGCTGAAAAGCGTGCCGATGGGCTTTTTCAACGCAAACAGCCTCGGTCAGATCTCCGGCGTATGCACGACGGTTGTCGGCAGTATTGAGAGCATGGTACCGATGGTGCTTGTAAACATCCTCGGCGGACTTATCACGACCGCTGTATTTGCAATCATGATCCTTATGTTTGACCGGCGTGTGGGACTTATTGTCCTCGCAGGCATCCTGCTTTATCTCTGTGCGGTCTCCGCGATGGAAAGAAAGTCCGTAAAAATTGCAAATGACACGCAAAGGTCGCAGACCGCACTGATCGAAGCCGTTCTGGAAACGATACAGGGCATGAGTGTTATCAAGTCCTTTAACCTGACAGGCAAGGGCGACAAAAAGGTAGAGGACGCACTGGAATACAATCGCAGGGCTAATGTGGATGTGACAAACATTCTGACGCCGTATACCATACTTCAGGAGATAATCCTTCAGATTGCCGGTGTCGGTATGATGCTTGCGGCGATCCTTCTTCGGATCGGCGGCGGTATCAGTCTTGCAAATTCGCTGATGGTGCTTGTTATGTCCTTCCTCGTGTTCAATCAGATCAAAGCGTTCGGTATGGGTGTCTCCATGCTGCGTCTGGCGGCGGCTGCAATCGACCGCACCGAGGAAACCGAGGATATGCCGTGCATGGACGAGAACGGAAAAGCCATCAGTCCCGAAAAGCATGACATCGTTTTCGATCATGTTAACTTTTCCTATGAGCAGAAGCCGATCCTGCACGATATTTCCGTCACTCTGCCGGATAAAACCACAACGGCGGTCATCGGTCCTTCCGGCAGCGGAAAGACAACCTTCTGCAATCTGATTGCCCGTTTTTGGGATACCGACAGCGGCAGCGTGAAGATCGGCGGCTATGACGTGAAGGATTATACTCTGGAATCCCTTATGGATCAGATCAGCGTGGTGTTCCAGAATGTGTATCTGTTTGCCGATACCATCGAAAACAATATCAAATTCGGCAGACCCGAAGCGACACATGAGGAAGTGGTTGCGGCGGCAAAAGCCGCCTGCTGTGATGATTTCATCGAAGCCCTGCCGGACGGTTACAACACGGTCGTCGGCGAGGGCGGCGCAAGCCTTTCCGGCGGAGAAAAACAGCGCATTTCAATTGCACGCGCCATGCTGAAGAACGCACCGATCGTTATTCTTGATGAAGCAACGGCGAATGTTGACCCCGAAAACGAGGATCGTCTGCAAAAGGCAATCGAATCGCTCACGCGTGATAAGACAATCATCATGATCGCACACAGGCTCAAAACCGTCCGCCATGCCGATCAGATTCTTGTTATCGACCACGGACGTATTGTACAGCGGGGTAAACATGAACAGCTGATCAACGAGCCGGGTATTTATGCCGATTTTGTCGGCGGCAAAAAGCAGACCGTCGGCTGGAAGCTGTAAATGGCGGCAAAACGTATTCGGAATGCGGTATATCCGTTTTGCGGGGCTCTGAACCCGGATTATATTCAAAACCTCTTGACAAAACATCCGAAATAGGGTATAATAAATAAGAATAATATTTACTGCTACCGAGTAGTAGAATGCAAAGCATTCGTTTGCACATCGTCAGGTCTCAGAAGATGTGTATGCGGATGCTTTGTTTTTTGGAGGTTTTCTGATGAAAAGCGTAAAAAGACTTGTGAAATATTTCTCAAAAGGCGAACTTTTATTGTGGTGTGCGTCTGTGTTCCTTATCGCGGTATCGTTCTGCGTGTTCGATCGGGAGAACTTTCTGACCTTGGCGGCATCCTTGGTCGGTGTTACATCGCTTATCTTCAATGCGAAAGGAAATCCGTTCGGACAAATTCTGATGGTGATATTCAGCCTGCTGTACGGGATTATTTCATTTACCTTCTCTTATTACGGCGAAATGCTCACCTATCTCGGAATGACAATGCCTATGGCGGTATTTGCGCTGATCTCGTGGCTGAAAAATCCGCATAACGGCAACAAAGCGGAGGTAAAGGTTGACAGTCTCGGTAAAAAGGAAATCGTGTTTATGTGGATAGCGGCTGCCATAGTGACCGTCGCCTTTTATTTCGTTCTGGACGCTTTCAATACCGCAAACATTGTACCGAGTACGATCTCGGTTACGACGAGCTTTGTCGCCGTTTATCTGACCTTCAGGCGCAGTCCGTTCTTCGCGCTCGGTTATGCCGCAAACGATGTTGTCCTGATTGTCTTGTGGGTTCTGGCAAGTATTGCGGACGCACGCTATATTTCGGTTGTCGTCTGCTTTGCCGCTTTCCTTGTCAATGACATTTACGGATTTCTCAGCTGGCAGAAAATGAAAGAACGTCAGAAGGCGGACAGCGCGAAAGCATGTGCAAATTTGCGACAGTGAACGGTCATTATTGCCCATGCCATGCCGTAAAATGTTCCGATGTGTTGAAAAACCATGAGGAATATGCTATAATATAAAACACGGGAAGCATGAGAAATAACGAGATTTTGACAAATTGTGAGTTTGGAGGATGACAATCATGAACAGAGACTTCAAAAAAGAGTATGCTGCCTTTTTGACAAAAGTTCAGTATCAGACAGCCACTATTGACGGTATTTACCTGTCGTGATTTAGGTACGGGTGATGCGGTCTGTAAGTTTTTTCTTACAGACCGCTGTTTTTATTCGGGCAAGCGTTTTCACGAAAATTTTCACGATTTTGAGGTAAAATACAATTTTCACGATATGTATTCGGGCGGATTTTATCCGTACTCCGCTTCCGAAGAGTTCTGGGCATACTGGTCAAGATATATTTTTGTAAATCGTTATTCGGATCCGCCGAAACCCGTTTACAACGAACTGTATGACATTGTAAAAAATAAAAATTACTTCGTCATAACGACAAACGTGGATCATTGTTTTCAAAAAGCGGGGTTTGATAAAAAAAGGTTGTTTTACACTCAGGGAGATTACGGACTTTTTCAATGCTCCGTTCCTTGCCATAATAAAACCTACGATAACGAGGAAATTGTTCGCAAAATGGTGGAAAATCAACGCGATATGAAAATCCCGTCTAAGCTCGTGCCGAAATGTCCCGTGTGCGGAAAGCCTATGACGATGAATCTGCGTTCGGATGAGAAATTCGCGGAAGACGACGGTTGGCATCTTGCCTGCAATCGTTATGAACGGTTTATAAAGGAGAATAAAAACAAAAAGGTTTTGTATCTCGAACTCGGTGTGGGGATGAACACCCCGGTCATTATCAAATATCCGTTTTGGCGATTGACTGCGCAAAACAAAAAGGCGCGCTATGTTTGTGTAAATACGGATATGGCATACGCACCGGATAAAATCAGGGATCGGTCGCTGTGTTTTTCGGAAGATATTGCACTTACGATAAACTCTTTGAAATAATGCGAAAAAGAAGTCGGAAGGGAAGCACACGGGATACCCGGACATATTTTTTACCGTCGTGCGATATTCGGATTGCATTACGCAAAATAATATGATATAATTGCATTACAAATTCGGCGTTTGCCGATCGGAGGTGACAGCATTGTCCGAATACAGAGAAACGGAGAATTTCTGTCTGCGGCAAAAAGATAAACAAGGTATCGGGAATATTGACCGCGCAAAAATGATTTATACACGGAAATACAGCTCTCCGATCGGCGGGATTCTGCTCGCAGCGGATGACGTCGGGCTGACGGGGCTTTGGTTCGACGGAGAAAAGTATTTTGCCGACAATCTCCCTGCGGAGCATACGGATAAGGAAACACCTATACTCGCGGAGACTGTGCGCTGGCTCGATATTTATTTCGGCGGGGAAGAACCGGATTTTATGCCCCCGCTTCACCCCATTGGTTCTGAGTTCCGGCAGGAGGTCTGGAAAATTCTTTTGCGGATTCCTTACGGCAAGACCGTTACATACGGAGATATTTCAAGACAGCTTGCAAAAAAGACGGGGGTTGAAAAGATGTCGGCACAGGCGGTCGGGGGTGCTGTCGGTCATAATGAGATTTCGATTATCATCCCTTGCCATCGTGTTGTGGGAACAGGCGGAAGTCTGACCGGATATGCCGGAGGTATTGACAAAAAAATCAGGCTGCTTGAGCTTGAACATGCCGATATGAGTCGGCTTTTTGTTCCGAAAAAAGGCACTGCACTGTAAATCACGTCCTGTCGGAAAAGTACTTGTCACCGCCCCGACACACCACCCGAAATTCAACGGTCTGTAAGTCTGTCCTTGCAGACCGTTTTTCAATAAAACCGTCGCCCGGATTTCAATAAAGCAATCGTGTTATAGACAAAAGCGCGGCAAAATGCTATAAATATTATATATTTATGAAAGTGGGTGACGCAGATGCTTTGCACAAATCCTGATGATTTAAAAAGATTTTATTCGGAAAACCGAATATGGCAGGGTATACCGAGCATAGAAGTGACCGAAAAGGGTCGTGTTTTTCTGACATTTTACTCGGGAGGCACAAGGGAAGAGATCGGAAATTACGTCATTCTTGTAAAGTCGGATGACGGAATGGATTTTTCGGAGCCTGTTGCCGCCGCCTTCCTTGAGGATCATCGCTGTTTTGATCCATGCTTATGGATAGATCCCTTAAAGAGGCTGTGGTTTACATGGAGCTGTTCGCCCGATAACGCGGTATATGCTGCAGTATGCGACAATCCCGACGCGGATGTGCTGAAATGGGGCGGGGTTTTTAAAATAGGCAACGATGTTATGATGAATAAGCCGGTTGTTCTGAAAAACGGTGAATGGCTGTTTCCGGTTGCGGTCTGGGCTGAAAATGTATTTGTATATAAAAAATACTCAACCGACCCCGATAAAAAGGCGTTTGCGTACCTGAGCCGCGACGACGGAAAAAGCTTTTGCAAACTCGGCGGTGTCGATGCGCCCGGTCGTGCGTTTGACGAGCATATGATTATCGAACTTGATGATAATCTTCTTGCAATGCTTATCCGCACAAATTACGGCATTGCGGTATCCTATTCATATAATAACGGCAGAAGCTGGACGGAGGCTCGCGACAGCAGGCTCGGCGGACCGTGTTCAAGGTTTCACATCCGCAGGCTGCGCTCGGGACGGATATTGCTCGTAAATCATTACAACTTCGTCGGCAGAAACAATCTTACGGCAATGCTTTCGGAGGATAACGGCAAAAGCTGGAAATATAAGCTGATGCTTGACGAAAGGAGCGATGTCTCCTACCCCGACGCGGCAGAGTCAAACGGATATATTTACATCACCTATGACCGCGAAAGAGGCGCGTTCAAGAACAGGCTCGAAGACGCTTACGGCTGCGCGCGTGAAATCCTTACGGCAAAAATAACCGAAGAGGATATAATTGCGGGGAAGCTCGTAAACAGCGGCAGTTACCTCAAGGGGGTTGCCTCAAAACTCGGCAGGTACAGTGCGGAAAGCACAAATCCGTATAATGAAATAAAACGCTGCTCGGATGCCGAAATAGTAAGGCGTTTTGCGGGCAAAAGTGCCGACGATATAATTTATACTCTCTTTGAGCAGTTCGGAATCAACTGCATGAACATGTATAAAATGGACAGCAGAAGGCTGGATAATTATATCGATGCGCTTAAAAACGGAAGTGAAAGCAAGGAAAAAGCAGTTCGCGAAATAGTTAAAACAATACGCGGGGCAACCGACTGTAAAAACACCGAAACCGAGCTTGTTTCAAAGGTCAAGGAGTATATACGGAGCAAGCTTTTTTCAAACACTCCGCTTGAAGAAATCGCCGCAGATATGAATGTCAGCAAATACTATCTGTGCCACGAATTTAAAAAAATCACAAACATGACGCTGACCGAATGGAAAAATTATCAGCGGATCGAAAAAGCAAAGGAGATGCTTGTAAACGGCAACTCAAAGATTACCGATATAGCACTTGAATGTGGGTTTGAAAACCCGAGCTATTTTTCCGAAATCTTTAAAATCAGCGAGAAAATCGCACCCGAAGCATACCGCGCGCTTCTGCGTGAGACCCGACTCGAGGAAAAGGACGCCATACTTAAAAGCATGCTGCCCGAATGTCGCCTTTGTGCCTGTGATATAAACGGTATCGAAAAAAACGGGAGCATAAAGACTTATTTTGTCGCAAAACCCGGCGATGAATTTAAATTTCTGCACGAGGCGGCAATAACCGAATATAACGGCAGACTTTTTGCCGCATGGTATAACAATGAAAAAGCGGAGCTTACGGGGCGCACGCCCATAAGATTTTCGGTATCGGATGACTGCGGAAAAAGCTGGAGCGAGCCGGTAACCGTCGTCGAGGACAAGAGCGGCAAAATACTCTACTGTCCTCCCGTGTTCGGCAAAGAGGACGGCAGGCTCTATATGTTTCTTAATCGGATGGTGTCCGCCGATCACATGCACTCGCTTGATTTGTATATCTATAACGAAAAAACGAACAATTTCGAGCGGTCGTGGTCAAAACCCATTCCGTTTAAGCTGAATACCAATATTTATAAAATGAGTAACGGCAAACTTATAATGCCGGGAAGAATCGCAGAGCCTGACGGTTTTCCGCAGATTCCCGCGGTAATGATTTCTGACAGCGGCAAAATCGATTCCGACTGGCGAATAATAAATATCACCGACAAAAAAGAGCTGCCCGACAATTCCGAATTTATACACCCCGAGGTATCTCTTATTCTGAATGAAAACAGGATTTATGCCTTTTGCCGGAACGACCAAAGAAATGTTCCGATTGTATTCTTATCGGAGGATTTCGGCGAGAGCTGGCAGGGACCGTTTGCCTCGGACATTCCGTTTTCAAGCTCAAAGATCTACTCGGGAACGCTGTCGGACGGCAGAAATTACGTGACAGGCAACATAGGAGCAAACCGCAAAAAACTTTGTATTTTCTTCAGCTCCGGCAGAGATGTTCTGTTTGACGGCGGCTGTGTTTTGCAGGACGGCTTTTCCGAAGAATTAAACGCCGGCTATCAGTGGTCATACCCCTGCGCATACGAAAGCGGCGGCAGACTTTATGTTATATATACGGTAACGCTTAATAAAAACAACGAAAGAGGAGCGGTCGTTTCGGTAATAGAAAACGGGTTGTTTACCTGAAGAAAAAAGACAGATATATGTTTTTTCATATATCTGTCTTTTATTATCGGAAATGTTTATAATATGCCGATTGCGGCTTTCCGCGCTTTATATTGTCATGCCGCCTTGCAACCGATTATAAGGAATCGGCTGTCCTTCTTCACGAACAGGGTAAGATCATAATCTCCGCTCTTCAGAGTTTCGGTTTTTGCGTTGTCCGAGTGGCGTATTCTGTTTACCGTATACCTGAACAGTCTGCCTGTCATGTCGGTGAAGGTTATTTCCTCGCCGATCTCAAGTTTGTCCGCAAAGTCAAAGCCGCCGCTTTCATATCTCCCGCCGATAATAAGCGTGCCGTCGTAAATACTGCCGAGATATCTTGCGGGTCTGAACCCGAGTCCGGCGGCATCCCACTTTGCTCCCACCGGCAGAACGGTATTTCTGCCCGGAAGCTCCAGAAGTCCGATAAAATCGGTGCCGTCGATTTCGATCGACGGCATGCCGATGTCGCTTCGTTTTTCGATGATTCCCGCCGAACGCCCGGGCATAGCTTTTTCCATCCTTGCGACAACCGCCGCAATATCGACGTCCGCTTTCGCTTTCTGTATCTGCCGCACGGTAAGCATTACCGCCGACAGGATCATCAGCAGAATACCGAGCGAAACTGCTATAAGCGATACCGTTTTACTCTTCACGGTATTTCTTCCTTTGCGTCAAGCCGACCGCCGCAAGTGCCATGCCGGACACTGCCGTCAGCAGTATCCAAAGGGTTCTGCCGGTCGTGTCACCCGTTTTCGGTACATCCTCGTCGGGAGACTTTTTTGTGTTTGTGATGCTGAATGTGTCCCCGTTTTTCTGTATTCCGACTCTGTAACCGTTCGGCACCTTTTTCTCGGTCACGCTCCATACACTGCCGTCGTCTACGGTCGTCCATGTATACGTCCAGTCATTTTCACTGCCGAGTGTGACGCTTTCCTGCAAGATGCCGTCTCTGAATATTTCAATGTCCACGCTGTCGGGACGGTCTTTGCCGTTGTCCTTCCATATCTTTACCGCCTTGTATTCGATTACGCCATTTGACGGGGTGTTTTCGCTCATTTTCGGATTTGCCGAGACATTGTAGAGCCATTTTCCGTTGTTATCCACACCCGGGACGGCGGCAAGGAAGGACTCAAATATATAATTCTTCCCGTCTTTCTCTGTGCGGATCGAACCGACAAGATAGATGCCCGCAGTGAGATTTTCAAATAAAACCTTTCCGTTTTCGTCGGTCTTTGCGGTATGATCGGGCAGAATACCGTCCGCAAGAATGTACGAATTAAGTGTGACCGTCATTTCGTCCCATTCGACCTGTGATGAGGTGCCGGTCACGGTTATCGGATAATTTTCAAAGCTTCCCGCAAGCGTGTAATCTGCGTCCGCGGTAATGTCCGCAATATGCCAGAGTTTTATTTCCTGCCCGACAAAAGCGGTGCCGGACGAGGAATAGGTTATGTCAAGTCTGCAATCGTTGCGCAGTTCGACCTTTTCGACCGCGTCGGTCGTCGATGCGGCAGTTATCGCCATCGAACCCGAAAATATCATCACGGCGGCAAGTATCAGACTTGCAATCAGGTAGGTTTTTCGTTTCATATCAGTTCTCCGTCCTCGTTGATCGGAAGTTTTTTCTTTGCCGGTTTGAAGAAAACATACAGCATCAGAATAAAGATCATCGGCAGAGCCACTATCGGCGTTACGATGAGCCTGTCAATGATAAATGCCTCGGATACCGCATTCAGACTTCGCAGATCCTCCGATTCGATGCGGTGTCCGCGCACAAGCAGACGGTGTGTGTTGATACCGTATGGCGTGCAGGTGACAAGGGTGCAGTATTCCGTGTCATTATCGATCAGCAGATCGCCTACATCGTCGGGTACTACCGTTTTTATCTGATCGATCTCGTAAATATATGTCTTGTCAAGCACGGTAATGCGGAAGGTGTCGCCCACATCCAGCTTGTCGATGTCCGAAAAGAGTTTTGCACTCGGAAGTCCGCGATGCGCCGAGAGAGCGGCATGTGTGCCTTTTCCCGCAACCGGGAGGCTGCTGCCTTCGATATGCCCGCAGGCACGGTTCAGAACCGAATGGCTTGTACCGTGATAGATGGGCAGTTTCACCTGAATTTTGTCTATGTCTATGTAGCCGATAATTCCGTTGCCGTTTATATTGAGGCAATCGTTGTAGCCTTCAAGCTTTGTGTAATCGGAAAGCGGAAAATCAAGCTCCGCAAGCCTTCTGTTATAGTCTTCGGCTTTTTCAAATACCGAGGAGTAGTCCTTCGGCGACAGGCTTTTGACTATCGTATCGTAATCGACGACCGCCTTTGACTGGGTTACCGAGTTCCAGTAACTGCTGACAGACGGGTAAAGCAGGACGGACAGACCGATAAAAAACACGCCGAGCAGTGTCAGAGTTATGGCTTTGCGCTTTCTCACGGTATCATCTCCTGTTTCTTTTTCCGGAGCATACAGACCCGAAAGACCACGTGCGGTCTTTCGGATCTGTCCGCTTCGGAGCAAAATGCGCCTGCGTGAGGCGGGAAGTGATCCCGCCCACGCAAGACAATATAACTGTAACTGCCCTATCAGAAGGATTCCTTGCTGATTCTCTTGTTGGTAACAAGGAAGATTCCCGCACCGATTACGGCAAATGCGCCGACAACAATAAAGATTATTGTGCCGATGCCGCCGGTTTCGGGAAGGATCGTACCCGAAGCGTTTGCGACTTTTGCGGCAAGCGAAAGATCGACGGTTGAGGGATTCGATGCGTTGCCGGCAACGGTTGCATTGTCCTTGTCGTATATAACGATCTCAATATCTCCCGAAAGGCGGTTGTATCCGCTCGGAGCGGCAACCTCTTCGAGGTAATATGTACTCGCTTCAAGTCCGTTGAAGGCAGCCTTGCCGTCAACAGTGGTAACGGACACGTCGGCATCGGCTTTGTCTGCGACCCATTCGACCTTTCCGGCTGTTGTGTTGTATTTGTAATATCTGCCTTCGCTGTTCTTCAGAACAAATTTTGCGTTCGGAAGCTTTGTTTCCTCGGAACCGACTCTGTACTTGTCGATCACGATGTTGAAAGAGTAAAGATCGACCTCAACCGTGGAGGTTTCGGTGCTCGTTTTGTCGGAAGGATCATTGCTGTATACGAGAGTTGCGGTGTTGGTCTCGATATTGCGTGTGATAGCATCCTCATTTACGGTAGCGGTGTAGGTGATGACGACCTCGGCATCGACCTTGTCCTGATAATTTTTCATGTCAAAATGCGCAACAAAGCCGTTTTCGATGTCGTCAACGGTTATGTCCTCGGTTACGTCGATACCGCCGATGGTGATGCGGACATCGTCGTTGAAGGTGAGTCCGGCACTCATCTTATCGGTCACCTCGTATCTGTATTCGGTGTAGCCGACCGTTGAAGGAACCTTGCCGGTAATGGTAAAGGTGAGAAGCTGTCCGACCTCTACCGTTCTGTCCGAATCGTCAACCGTTTTTTCGATTTCGGGGGTCTCGTTCTTGTCTCTGATATGGACGTGCTTTGCGGTCACAAGTTCGCAGACCGAACCGCTCGTGCCTGCAACGAAGTAGTAGCCGAGTTCAAGATTCGTTGCCTTTACCTCGGTTCCGTCATTGACAAATGCGACGCCTGCGCCGAGAGATGCCTGATTGTCACGAAGGAAATTTGCAAAGCTTGCAGCGGAGAATTTTGCGCTGTCGATTGTAACGATGTACTCGGAGGCACCGTTTGCGGTCAGCTTAAGGCCGTTTGCGGCATTTGCGGCATATTCTGCAACAGTCGCATATGCGGCATCTGCG
>CALBLD010000317.1 GCA_937895775.1 uncultured Clostridia bacterium | reverse complement strand
CTATGATTACGGCTTTATCGGCGGAGCTTCGATAGTATACCGCAACGAAATTATTTTTTTCGGCAATCCCTCCACACACCCGGACGGCGAAAAGATCGCTGTCTTTGCCGATCGCCACGGTCTGAAGGTTCATTCATTGTTGGATGGTGAGCTTACCGACTTCGGCGGAGGATTCGTTATATGAAATTCAATAATTGAAGGATTTTTTATGTACAGCTTCAGAAAAAGATTTATATCCGCCGCAATTACCGCCGCTGTGCTGACGGCGACCCTGTCTGCCTGCCGCTCCGAACGTCCTGCCGTCACATCCGGTGATACAGGTACGACGACAACCGTTAAAACGACAACAGCCGCTTCCACGACGGTAAAATGGGAACCGGCGATCCCTCCCGAATCGGACGATATCATTGTATGCGTCTCCGACTACACGGAGGACATAACGGTTGACATGCGATACGGCGGTACGAACAACAGCACTGCCACACGTATCTACAAATACGACAAGGCATATCTCCGCTACGGAACGGTAAAAAAGCTCATTGAAGCGCAGAAAAAGCTTTCGGAGAGCGGACTCAGGCTTGTTATCTGGGATGCCTTCCGCCCGCTTGAAGCTCAGATATCGCTTTATTACACACAGCCCGAATGTATGATAAGTCCGGCAGCCGGCAGATATGTAAGATACAACAATGCCGATGCCGTCTCAGTCGCCGCCGTAAAAGCCGACGGCACACCGATCGAGCTTCCGTCCGATTTCTTCGGCGAAAACCGTTCACGATCATATACGGGTGCGTCTGCCGAAGCAAAAAGCAATGCCGCTTTAATCGACCGTGCAATGACCGATGCGGGGATGGTCGCCTATCTTGATGACGAATGGTACAGCTATGCGGACAGCAATGAGTATCCGCTCGCCTCCACGGTCACTGTCGATCAGAACGGGCTTCACGAATGTGAAAGCTGGATTGTTGACTGCAACGAAGCGATCTCGCTCCGGGCGCAACCGAACACCGCATCCGAGCAAACGGCAAGAGTCGGAAAAGGTGAAAGGATAAAAGTAATCTTTTTCAGCGAAAAGTTTGCCTACTGCGAATACAACGGGCAGTTCGGATATGCGCTTGCCGCATACCTTGTTCAGTCGGAAGAAAGCGGCTACTCTCACGATCTGACGGTCGTAAAACCAAGTTACGACTATGATTACGACAGGATGCAGTCCGAGCTTGCCGAGCTTGTAAGGCTCTATCCCGAAAAGATCAGGCTGAAATCCATCGGAAAAAGCGAGGAAGGCAGAGATCTCACGGTAGCCGTGGTCGGCAATCCCAATGCAAAGAACCGCATATTCATTTCAGCCGCCATTCATGCACGCGAATACATGACCGCAGCCATCGCAATGGGACAGATCGAATATCTGCTTTCCAATCCGTCGCTTTCCTGCGGGATCGGAGAAATCACCGTCGGAGAGATGCTTGAAAACACTGCCATATGCGTACTGCCGTTTACGAATCCGGACGGTGCCATGATAGTCACCTCGGGTGTGATTCCCGAACAGTTCAGAGGGCGATACAATTCGTCATATGCGGAAAAGTGGAAGGCAAATGCACGCGGAGTCGATCTCAACGCTAATTTCGACGCAGACTGGGAAAGATACGGCGGCGCACTCGGCTCGACGGGCAGACCGTCATACATGAGCTACAAAGGTACCGCACCCGAATGTGCCGCCGAATCGAAAGCCGTTGCAGATTACATCCGCTCGGAAAGTTTTGATCTCGTTCTCTGCTATCACACAACAGGCTCATATATATATGCTTCATACAAGAATTACGCCGAAACCAACGCAAAATGCAACAAGGTTGCGCGTTGCATTGCGGGTCGCTCGGGTTATATTATCGCTCCGCAATCCGGAACCAGTACGGCGGGTCTTAAGGACTGGTGCATAAAGATCGGTATTCCCGCACTGACTATTGAATTCGGCACGGCGTCAAATCCGCTCATGCTGCGCGAATTTGACAACATATGGGCGCGAACAAAGGAGATTCCGATTCTTTCATACCTCTGGGTATCAAAAAACTGCTGAAAAGCACACATGATCTTCAAAGTAAAAAACCAAGGAGGCGAGCCTCCTTGTTTTTTTATCGAAATATTTAAAACTTACTGGACGATCGGTGACCCGACAAATGCGCCTTCCTTTATTTCCGATCCGCGCGGAATAAAGAGTACTGTCAGCATCCTGCAATCCGAGAATGCATACTTACCTACCGTTACCGGCTTTGTACTCAGGAACTCCACTTTTTTAAGCAGTTCCGCACCGACAAGCATCTCATCGGGAACCGAGGTGACACCTGCACCGACAGTGACTTCTATCACAAGCGAGCGATATGCCTCAAGATCATCTGCAATTTCATCAGGAGCGGCACCTATACCGGATATAAGCAGTCTTCCGTCCGTATAAAGATACCAGTTGATACCAGACGATGTTCTTCTGAAATAAGCAAGCACAGGCTTTGTATCGCTGTACTTTGCTCCGATCGCTTCCGCAAGCTTTTTACCGTTGTCCGATGTTTCGTAGCCCGAAACATTTTTAAGATTTTTGCATCCGTCAAATGCCGTCTCGGATATTTTCCGTGTTCCTGCCGGAATATTTATCGAAGCAAGCGACAGGCAGTTTGCAAATGCGCTGTCACCCACCGATTTCAGTGTCATCGGCAGTCTGACATTCACAAGCTGTCCAAGATCCGAAAACGCATAACTTCCTATCGAGGTTATTCCCTCTTCCACAACAATCTTCGTTATACTGTCGGAAACCACGCTCCAACCGAAATCGGAAAGTAATTTTCCGTCTTTTATCGCTCCGCTTCCAGACACGGTAAGTGTACCGTCCGAGAAATACCATGTCGCATTCTCGCCGCAGGTCAGATCGCCGAGTATTTCATGCTGTTCATAGCCGCAGTCCTCGCAAACTCTCTTGCGCTCCATGACCCAGACGTTCTCCCATTCGCCGTAGGAGTGGGCAATCTTATTATAAACAGCGGTAAAGCTTCCGCCCGTTTCTGTTGCCACCGTATTTTCGTCAAGACCCTCCCAACCGACAAATTCATACTCATAAACATCGTCGGTCTCTCTTACGGGAAGCTTTGCGGGGGTATATATGCGGCTTGTCGGATACATATAATAGGTACAGATGACATTTCCGTCCCAATCGATAAAATCATACGGAACCGTACCTTCATTATTGATTATCGAAGAATAATCCTTATAGCACACATTCAGGTCGGCATTTCCCTGTATACCGTCAACTCTGCCTTTATCGTAATACTGCCATACTCCGAAGCGGTCGCTGTAATCTTCATTCGGCGTTCCGTCGTCGGTCCATCTTGCGATCCAGAGTTCATAGACAGGTGCGAGCGTATCGTAATTGAGAAGGGTTGTAAACCAGTTACGGTTCGCATATACGCCCGCATAATAACCCGTTGCCGCTATCTTATCGCAGAAGGAGATTGTCATTTCGGTGAGGAGCTGACGTGAAAGCGACTGTTGGCTTATATTTTCGATATCGACGTAAACGGGCATATCAAACTGCTTTCCGCAGATAAAGCTCATATATTCTTCGGCATCCGCCTCTGCCTCGGCAACCGACATGGCGTATGTATAATAATACGCTCCGACCTTGAGTCCCGCCGCCTTTGCGCGCTCGTAGTTCTCTTCAAAATACGGGTCTTTATTGCCGGTAGAGCCTGCACGTATAATTACAAAATCAATACCCGCAGCTTTCGCTTTTTCGAAATCGGAGGTCTTGCACCAGAAGGAAACATCGACGCCGTATGTAACGTTTTCATCATTTTTTCCGCCGGACGCACCGTTATAATAGCTGCTCGGTGTTACGAACGACCAGCTGTCAAGCACGATCTCTTTATCGGGTGTGAAAAGATGAAAACAGTAGTAATACCTTGTATAATCCTCAAGTCCGTCAACAGGGACGCTAAGCGACGGGACATTCTTCCCCACGTTGCCTTTCCTGACAAGATTCATCGAATCCGATTTTTTTCCGATATAAAGCTCATATCGTGTGATATAGGTCTTTGAAAAAGACAGGTTGAGCGTGGCGCTTGTCCGTGTAACTTCGCTTGCATACGAATTACTTACAACAATGCCCGATTCAGCCTCGCTTACAGTGGTAAGAGCAGTTTTACCGATACTCTCATCGGCAATGATCCATGCGGCAACACCCACAACAATCAACACCGCAAGAACCGTTACAGCAATCCATCTTTTCTTCATACTCATACCCGACCTTTCATTTTTCCGAAATCCCGTATCTATTTTACTATCAAATCGATGCATTGTCAAGCGTTTTTTGTCAACTGCAAAAAAAGTTCTCGTTTTGCCTGTTATATTCCGACAAGTCCTTTGAAATCGAACGAAATCGGCTTGATTCCGGACGAAAAACGTATTGTGTAACAGCATTTTCCGCTGTCAGCGCACTCGACAACGCCTATTCCGAACACCTTATGTACAACCCTGTCCCCTTCCGAAAACAGCGGCGGCTCTCCCCGGAAACCGCTTTCGGACTCCGATCGGCAATCGGGCAATTTTTTGCCGGTAAAATTCATTAAAGTTCTGTCTATATCGTCGGTTACAAAGCGTGACGGCATCTTTTGAAATCCCCTCACGCCAAGTCCTTCGCTGTCGGTAATCAGTATACTTTCGGCGGCGCGTGTTATTGCAACAAACGCCAGTCTGCGTTCCTCTTCAAGTGCCGATTCCTTCCGCTCTGCCAGTGAGCGCATCGACGGGAAGACATTTTCGCTCATTCCGACAAGTATGACATGTTTAAACTCCAGTCCCTTTGCCGTATGTACGGTCATCATGCGCACGCAGTCGTTTTTTTCGGTCTCCTCGGTGTCTCTGAAAAGTGCGACATTCTGAAGAAAAACCGACAGTGTCAGTTCCTCTCCGAAATTTGAGTCGGTATCGTTTATACTTTTTATCAATTCCCCGACATTATCAAGCCTCTCGCCGTCCCCGCACAGACGTATATATGCCTCGTAGCCGCTGTCACGGAAGAGCCTGCAAAGCAGTTCGGACACGGTAAGTCTTTCGGACTCGGCTTTCATTTTTTCGACAAGCTCAACAAACTGTGCAGCCTTACTTCCGACAAAGACGCGATCATTCACATGCGCTTTAAGTGCTTCATAGAGTGTTTTGCCCTCTGCCGCCGCAAACTCCCTGAGTGCGTCGATTCTCAGCTTACCCATTTTACGTTTCGGCATATTGATCGTTCTCAGAAAAGAAAGATCGTCGCCGTAGAGTACCATCCGCAGATATGCTATCACCGTTTTGATCTCGGCACGCTCGTAAAACCCGACGCCGCCTACCACCCTGTACGGTATCTTCCGTTCGGTAAAAGCCGTCTCGATCGCTCTCGACAGATATGAGGCACGATAAAGCAGTGCAATATCCGAATATTTCCCGTCGGAAGCGGTAATTCCGGATATATATTCACATATTCTTCTGACTTCCTCCGCTTCGTTTGCGGCGTGATACATTTCGGGAAGCGGTCCGTTTTCCCGCTTCGAAAACAGTTCCTTTTTTATTCTGTTATGATTTACCGAAATCAGGCTGTTCGCCGCGGCAAGTATCTGCGGGGTCGAGCGGTAATTACGGTTCATTATCACCGTTTTGCACGGCTGATTATCCTTATCGAAATTTATGATGAATCTGTTGTCCGAGCCGCGCCACTCGTATATATTCTGATCGGGGTCGCCGACTATAAACAGATTATGGTGAAGTGCGGCAAGTCGGTTTACGAATCGGTATTCCTCTATATCGACATCCTGAAATTCATCCACCTGCACATAACAGAGACGCTCCTGCCATTTTTTCTCGACATCCTTATAATTATCGAAGATATATGTCACAAATTTGATAAGATCGGCAAAATCAAGAGCAAAGCTCTTTTTCTGCTTGGCTATATAGCGTATTATCACAGCCTCTTCCCTGCTTTCGGGCGAAAGCGTTCCGAAATCAAAGGACGGGTCTGCCAGCCAACCGATGTATTTTGTATCGGTCTTATACATCTCAATCCTGTCAAGCAGAGTCGAAAAGGACGCACTGTCAAGCTTCATGTCAAACTCGCCGTACACCTCTTCGAGGATTTTTTTCTGATCGTCGGAGTCAAGTATCGGGAAGGAGGACGGATAGAACATCTTTTCGATATCCTCACGCAATATCCTTGCGCAAAAGCCGTGTATCGTCGAAATATACGAGGTATCGGCGGCGGCGCCGAGCATCGACTTGATTCTGCGTTTCATCTCGCCTGCCGCTTTATTTGTAAATGTAAGGCAGAGTATATTTGACGGCGATATTCCGAGCTCGTTTACTATATATGCATATCTGCGAATAAGTGCCCCGGTTTTGCCGGTACCCGCGCCCGCAACCACTCTGACATAGCCCTCCGTCGCACACACCGCCTCTCTCTGCTTCTCATTGAGTCCGCGCAGTATATCTGCTTCGGTCATATCCGCACCGCCCTTCGTCACCTTTTCATATATCTTTTACAGTTTATCACAAGAACATTTGTTTGTCAATGCTTTTTATAAAAGAAAATAAATTCGCATGTAAAAAAGCAAAAGGGATGTTAAAAACGTAATGTTTTTAACATCCCCCGAAAAATTCCGGTTTCAGCCGAGGATTTCGGTTCCGAGAACCTCTATCTCGCTTATTGCCGCCGATCCCGATCCTACCGACGGTTCAACCGTAAAGTCGGAGAAGGTGATCGATGTTGTTTCGACATTGCCAAGCTGTATATACTGCATATCGTCGCTTCCGCTGAGACGTATGTATATCGAACTTCCGTCAGAGAAGGTCAGCTTACAGTCGGTGAAGTGTGAGTCGTTTGCCGCTCTGCGAAGCTTTATCGCAAGCTCAGACAGATTTACTTTCCTTCCGAAATCTATACACAGCTTTGTGTTTTCGTCAATTTTATCCGGCTGCCATGACTGTCCCGGGTAATTGCCCGCGCTCTTATTCATCGTAAAACCGTCAATGACGTTACGTGCGGCGTAGCAGTCATCGCCGTTTCTGACGCCCGACGACGAGACGTGCGGGAAAACATCCTTTGACGCGGCACTGTCGTAGGAATTTCTTGCAAGGTTATGAACCCTCGTCAGCTCCTCATCGCTCACGATCCTTACCGTTATCGTATTGGCGCGGTATGTGCATCCCTGCCCTGTCGTGAATGTATTCGGGAAGCATTTATCAAGTGCCGGGAGAGTTATGATTATCTCCCCTTTATCCGAATACAGAATCGATTCCCCTATTCTTGAGCTGAGGCAGACAGCGACATATTTCACACCGTCCGGCAGTTTTATCCTGAGTGTATCTCCCTTTTTGAACTGAGTTTTGGTATTCAGTATGACTATTCCATTACCGGTTCCGATCAGCTCGCTTCCGGTTGACGGTTTATAGGTAACGGTCAGTTCTTTATCCGGAAGCTTTCCGGCAAGCGCAAGTTTTGCATATTCGTCAAGCATATCATAGAAGTTCCGCTTATTCAGCTCTTCTTCATATTCGCGCCTGTCGTTTGCGCTCCAGTTTTCTCCCTTTTCGTAGTCACCGTAGCAGGGAACGCCGAGATCGATCCAGCAGGCAATCGCACGTATCTCTTCCTCGGTGAGGTTTCCGTGTCCGCTTCTGAGCATCGAAATTATGGTGGAATTATGTGCGCCGTAAGTATACGGTTCAAGCATTTCGCACTGACTCATTGACGAAACCCAGTTTGTATACCCATTGACCGAATTTGCGACCCACTGATATCTGTCGCCGTTCTTTTCAGCCTTGGACTGAGTAAGCACAAGGTACGACATCGGGAAATATTTTTTCATTCTGTCGGCAAGCACGTTGACCGATTCAAGCGATATTCCGAAATCGCCGTCTGTTTCGAGCGCATACAGTCCGAGATCGAATTCATATCCGCCCGTATGCTGATGAAGGCTTACCGCTATTACATTTTCGCCCTTCTTTATGATACCCGAGCCGAGCGAGATTTTCTGTTGGACATAATCGTCTGTCCACCGTTCATCACCGAATATCTTCACCCCGTTCAGATAGACCGAAACCGTATCGTCGTAGAATGTATCAAGATAGAGTGCAAACGAGCTGCCGAATTTTGCCGGGTCATCGACATTGAAGGTCTTTCTCGCCCACAGGTAGTTTTTGCCATTCTGCGTCCAGTCGGTCGTCTGTCCTCCGAGTCTGTTTCCGAACGGAGTTTTTCCTGTTTTCCACGAAGAATCGTCAAATCCCGCCTCCGTCCAATTTCCCGCCTTTGAGGTTGAATAATCCTCTTTTGCGGAGGTGATATATTTCCATTCCGAGCGTCTGTCAAAAATCTGCGTCCGTTTTCCGGTGCCGCCCGAGCTCTCTTTGGCGATCGAAAGAATCGCACTGTCGACAAAAACATTACCGTCGGTATCCGAAAGCGAGATTGCGATTTCGTTATTGCCGACCTTAAACGCTTTTACCGCGTTGCTGTCAAGGGCTATGGTCTCATAAGAACTCATTGCGCGGTTCCCGGTATACACCGACTTGCCGTTGACGAATATTTCGATCTTTCCGGTATAGGATATATTCAGTCCGAGCGAACATCCCTTTATGTCATATTCGGTACAGTTGACCGTCTTGCGCAGATAAAGTCTGTCCGAGCGTACAACGGTATTGACATTCCCGGGAGCGATTCCGAGTTTGCCGAAGGGTGCCGCCGAAAGCATCCATTTTCCGCTGTCCGGCTGTGATGTGGTCCAACCCCTTGCCTGTGCTTCGGTGGTAAAGTACCAATCGTCACGGTTGTTTATTATGAAATCTGCGGCTGTTCTGTCATCGCATCCGAGTATCCCCGCATTGATGCTCTTATATGCGGACTTCGTATCGCCGTGACAGGAAATACAGTTTTTATCAAGTATCGGCTGGACAACCGACAGATAATCAAAACCGATAAGGTTTCCGCCGTAAGGATCGAGCTTCTCATATTCCTCAAACGATTTCATCCAGAGATCGGGTTCAAGTTTCGACACTCCTTTTTTCATCGCTTCGGTTGTCGTTGAACCCGCCGTCGGTGTATAGTTTTTATCGACATGGCATCCGATGCAGGAGAAATATTCTCCGGGCTGGAGCGTTGACCAGCTTCTCAT
>CALBLD010000316.1 GCA_937895775.1 uncultured Clostridia bacterium | reverse complement strand
CAAGCTTCATGTATCCGGGTTTTACAAAGCCGATCTTTTCAAATACAAAGTTTATGGCGAGCGAAATGACTGCGGGAAGCAGTATGCAGAGCAGAAAAACTCCGAGCCACGCATTCGCGCTCCAGTTCATGTCGATAAGTATCTGCCACGGAGACAACATTCCGCATGTTCCCATTCCCGCATTGACGCCCGAACAGCGCAAGCCGAAAACGACCGTCGAAAGCGGTCCGCAGACGGCAGACGCGAGCGTCGGCGCAATCCATATCTGCGGATGACGGCAGATGTTGCCCATCTGGAGCATCGACGTTCCGATTCCCTGCGCGACAAGTCCGCCCCATTTGTTCTCTTTGAAGGAGATAACGGCAAAGCCGACCATCTGACAGCAACAGCCGACCGCCGCCGCTCCCGCGGCAAGCGCAAGATTGTCCGAAAGCCCGCTCTCACCCGCCGTAAATATCATAGCGCAAAGTGCCGCCGAGGATATCGGCAGGGTCAGCACCATACCCATTATAACCGCAAGCAGGATACCCATTACGAGCGGTATTTCGCCGGTCGCATACTCAATAACCCCGCGCAGGGCATAAATGAACCTTGCAATGAGCGGGCAGAGTGCCCATGTGGCAAGAAATCCCGCGCACATTGTTGCGGCAGGCGTTACGATAATGTCAACCTTTGTGGATTTCGAAAAAAGCTTGCCGATCTCGCATGCGATAAGCACGGCAATGAACGAGCCTGCGGGACCCGCGCTGTATGACGCGCCGTCAAAAACGGCGGCATACTGACCGCCCATCGCACCGACCGCGGCGGAGGAGAACACTATCAGCGGGTCGGCTCCCAGCTTGGTTGCAACCGCGACGCCGATCGCCGAGCCGTAAACATAGGGGTTCTGCGCATAGGATGCGACAACATGGAAAAGATCGCCTGTCGATTGGGGAAAAAATGCGTTCCCGAGTGCCTTGAAAATGGTTCCGATCAGGAGCGACGCAAATAGACCGAGTGCCATTGCGCCCATCGCGTCGATAAAATAAACCTTCGGGGAAAGCGAAATCCCTTTTTTGTGTAAAAATGCGGAAACCGGATTCGTTTTCGCGGGTCGTTTTGCCTGTTTGTCGTCTGTTTTCATGATCAAAATACCTTTCTTTCGTTTTGTGGGTCACCGAACAATGATGAAAAAGCCTCGGGTGTGCCGTGTGACAGGGCATTTATCCCCGATGAAGCCGCTTCTTCGATAAAAAAGATATATGATCATTATAGAAGCCAAACCCGGTTTTGTCAATAGGAAAGATGAACAAAAAGGTGTTATCCGATCGATGCATCATCCGTTTCGGGGTAAAAAAATGTCAAAAGCGATTGACAAAGGCAAAAAGCTGTGCTATAATTAGCGTGGAATGACAAAATTCCGGTTCGGAGCGCATTACAGCGTCCGCGGCTCCGAAGTCACACGACATTGCAATAACCCTAAAAAACACACGGAGGACAGCATCAATATGGAAATCGCTATTATTGCCGATGACTCGAAAAAGGAACTGATGACAGAGTTCTGTATAGCCTATTGCGGCATACTCAGCAAGCACTCGCTTTGCGGAACCGCAGTTACAGCCAAATACATTTCCGAAGCAACCGGCTTGTATATCGAACGCATGATGGCAGGCTCGCAGGGCGGTGCCGAGCAGATCGCACAGCGCATCGCATACAATGAAGTCGATCTCCTGCTCTTCTTCAGAGATACGAGCGATCCTACGCGTACCGATATAGAGCTGCTTCGCCTTTGCGATATGTACAATATCCCGGTGGCAACAAACATTGCAACCGGTGAGATTCTTGTGCGCGCACTCGACCGCGGCGACCTTGACTGGCGCGATATAGTAAATCCGCGCAGCAAGAACAGCAGAAGCAAAAGAAGATAATCACGGAATTCCTGTAACGAAAGCTCCCGACGACCGTAAAACGGTCTGTCGGGAGTTTTTTCGTCTTTTGTTCCGGTTTGCTGCCGACCGAAACCCGCACTTTGACGACATGCGCCGGAAAACAAACGAAAAGGAAAAACCGCAGCCTCGCGGCTGCGGTTTCCCCCTCTGACCGTACATCACTCGATCAAAGGAAAGGAGATATGAAAAATTTTATTTCGGTTTCTCTTTTATCAGTGTCTCTTCTTA
>CALBLD010000315.1 GCA_937895775.1 uncultured Clostridia bacterium | reverse complement strand
CAAAAATAATCGGGGGAGCCGAAACGGCTCCCCCATGAAACTGCGTACAAGCGGAGTAAAATTATTTGTTTTCGTCATTGTTGTCTTCATCCTCGCCGATGATCGACGGACCTTTGCGCCTCAGTTCCGCAAGCGGGTTGTGCTTCATCGCCTCTTCCATGCCCGCATTGCTGACATGCGTGTATATCTGGGTGGTATTGAGCTGTTCGTGACCGAGTATCTCTTTCAGAACACGGACGTCAACCTGCCCGGACTGATACATAAGCGTAGCGGCGGTGTGACGGAGGTTGTGTACCGAAAGGTGCCTGTATCCGAGTCCCGCCGCGGACAGATATTTGTAGACAAGTGCCTGTACGGTTTTGTTACTTATTCGTTGTCCTCTGCTGCTGACGAAAAGTGCGGTTTTGTCTTTTATTTCGATCGATGATCTGTGAATCAACCATGCCGAGAGCGAATTGCGGCAGGCGTCGTTCAGATAAATAATACGTTCCTTGTTTCCTTTTCCGGTCACCCGCATAGAGCGCAGATCGGGATCGATATCGCCGAGGCTGATCCCGACAAGTTCGGACAGACGCATCCCGCAGTTAAGAAAGAGTGTCACGATACAGTAATCTCTGATTCTGTTTTTCGAATCGGGGTAGTTTTCTATCGCCTCAAGCAGTTTTATGCACTCTTCCTCGGTAAGATATTTGGGAAGCGCAGGCTTTACCGACGGAGATTCGATGTCTTTCACCGGGTTTTCTTCGAAGTAATGCTTTTTTTGGGTGAGATACTTGTAGAAACTGCGGAGCGCGGACAGTTTTCTCGCCCGCGCCTTGGCGTGGTTTCCACGTCCGGATGCCGTATACATGAAAAATCGGTATACATCGTCCGAACCGATGCTTTTGCAGAAATCTATGTCAACAACAGACAGATCAATCCCGTCAAAGGCGTCGCTTGCGGGGTCGATCCCCTGCCTTACGGCGATCTGATATCTGAAAAAAAGCGAAAGATCTGTCAGATATTGCACGACTGTAAGTTCACTTCTGTTCTGTACGGTTCTTTTGTAAAATGCAAATTCGTTGAGAATTGCCGGATATTCGGTCATAAAAAACACCTGCGTATCTAAATATTAAAAAATAAGTTTTGGTTTGTTCATATTTTTGAGTTAAAATAGAAAAAACCGCAGAGTTCGGAGATTTATATGAAGAGTTTTTTTAAGGAAAATATCTATACGGTAGTCCGTATGATAATATATCAGCTCGCGATGTCGATATTCGGATTTTCGATGTCGATGGCTTGCGCGAAGAATCGGACACTGCTTCTGGTGTCGGGAATTTTCGCAGTGGGACTGTATCTCTTTCTGCTCTATTTCATGATGTATGAGATCGGGCAGAAGGACGGGATAAAGATTGACGGCGGCAGACTGGCATATAAGCCGATGAAGGGATTTTTTATCGCACTTGTTGCAAATTCGGTAAATATTCTGCTTTCGGTACTTGCGATATTCGGAAAGGCGATGATAAACGGTCTCGGCTTTTTTGAACGTATTGCTCAGCTGATGCCTGCCGAGAGCGCGGTGCTTTCCCCGTCGTGGGCGGTAAATCTTTACTCGGTCTGTGACTTTGCCGCGCGTTTTCTCCAGTGTATGTACACGGGAGTGGCAAAGATACTGATGCCCGATAATGTTCTCTCGCTCGCACTGATGCCGCTCCCCGGTATTCTTGTTGCGGCAGCGGCATATCCGCTCGGGGTAAAATTCTGCATGGGCGTGCGCAAAAAGGATAAGGAGAGCAGATCGGACAGATATCGCTGAAAACAGGCAATTTTTCATATTCTCACCCATTACGGCATATGGATTCTTTGGAAATATGTTGTGATGGGTGGTTTTGCAATGAATGAGACAAAAAACACAGCGGTGTTAAGATCGGTTTTGTATGCGCTTCTTGCCGCACTTGCCGTCGGACTTGCGGCGGCAATGATAATTACCGTGCTGAATCCGTATATCGAGACTATTTTATCAGATTACAGGGAGACTGTCAAGCCGATAACCGAAAAAAAGACTGTAATAATCGATCCCGGACACGGAGGAGCAGACCCCGGCGCGGTCGGAATAAACGGAAGCCTTGAAAAAGATATAAATCTTGCGCTCTCGCTTGCGATAAGGGATCTGCTCACGCTTTCCGGATTCGATGTAATAATGACTCGCGAGGACGACAGAATGTTGACCGTGGACGGTGTCGGCGGCTCGAATAAATCACGTGACCTTCTCGCAAGGCTGAAAATTGCGGAAGAGAATCCGGATGCGGTATTCGTGAGTATACATATGAATAAATTCCCCGATCAGTCGTGCAGCGGTATGCAGGTCTATTACTCGAAAAACGACCCCGAGAGCAGTCTGATTGCGGCGACGATCAGAAAAACCGTAATGGCTACGGTTCAGCCCGAAAACAAAAGAGAGATAAAGCCGGCAACCTCTGCAATCTTTCTGCTTGACAGAATAAAGACTCCCGCAGTGCTTGTGGAATGCGGATTTCTGTCAAACGCGATCGAAGAAGCGCTTCTGCGCGATGAAGAATACAGAAAAGCACTTGCGGCGACTGTCTGCGGCGCACTCCTTTCCTGCTTCGGAGAAAAAACGGAAAATAAACAGAAAAGCTGAAAACAAAGATAAGGATGATATTTACCGATGAAAACTTCAAGGAGCTACTATGAATGTACCGAATGCGGGTACCGTACACCGAAATGGATGGGTAAATGCCCGTCATGCGGACAGTATTCGACCATGGAGGAGGTGCGTCCCGAGCCGGAAGAGGCTCCGATGTCCAAAAACAGGGCAAAGGGCGTGCGCCCGATGGGCAATAAGGCACAGAAATTCGATCGGAATGAAATGCCCGCGTATATACGTACCGAGACCGGAGTCGGCGAGCTTGACCGTGTACTCGGAGGAGGAATAGTCAACGGTTCGGTGGTTCTGCTTGCGGGCGAACCCGGAATCGGTAAATCAACACTGCTGCTGCAGATATGCGAGGCACTTTCAAAGAAGAAAAAGGTGCTTTACGTGTCGGGAGAGGAGTCTGACAGTCAGCTCAGATACAGGGCAAAAAGACTGGGAATCACAGGCGAAAATCTGTATCTTCTGACCGAAACCGAGGTTGATTCCATAATCGGCGAAACCGAAGAGGTTGCTCCGGCTTTTGTGATAATAGATTCGATACAGACAATGTATTGCGACAGCATCGCTTCGACCGCAGGCTCTGTCACACAGATAAAAGAAAGCGCAATGCGCTTCATTTCGATCGCCAAAAACAAAGGAATATCGATTCTCATTGTGGGTCATGTCACTAAGGACGGCAGTATCGCCGGACCGAAGGTGCTGGAGCATATGGTGGATGCGGTTCTTTCGTTTGAAGGCGATAAACAGCATATATTCAGAGTTATAAGGGCGGTAAAAAACAGATACGGCTCAACTAATGAGATCGGTGTTTTCGAAATGACCGAAAGCGGACTCAGCGAGGTGGCAAATCCGTCGGAAATGCTTCTTTCGGGAAGACCGGTTGACAGTTCGGGTAACTGCGCGGTATGTACGATGGAGGGAACAAGACCGATCATTACCGAAATTCAGGCACTCGTCGCTTCTACCTCTTTCCCGACGCCGCGAAGAACAGCCGACGGTGTTGATTATAACCGCGTGTGCCTGATAATCGCCGTCCTTGAAAAACGGCTCGGACTCCGCTTCAATATGTCGGATGTCTATCTGAATGTAATCGGCGGAATGAGACTTGACGAAAACGCATCCGATCTTGCGGTCGCGCTCGCGCTTATCTCTTCCTATAAGGATATAGCTCTGTCCGATGACCTGATTGCCTTCGGCGAAATAGGACTTGCGGGTGAGTGCAGGGCAGTGTCGTCGGCGGATCTTCGGGTCGGAGAGGCGGCAAAACTCGGATTCCGTACGGTCATGCTGCCTAAACGCAACTATGAAAGACTGAAAGACAGAAAATATGCGGATGGGGTGAAGCTGATACCGGTTTCGGGTATTTTCGATGCTCTGGCGGCAATCGCATCAAAAAAATAATTCGTTTTCAATAAATTCTGCTTATCTCTTGAATTTCGGACCGCGTTGTGTTATAATTCAAGTCGTAATATAAAAACAGAAGAGGTGTATTATGTCGTTTCCGTCAGATATCGAAATATCGTCAAAGGCTGTAATGAAGCCGATCACCGAAATTGCCGCAGAACTCGGAATCAGAGATGAAGAGATCGAACAATACGGCAGGTATAAGGCAAAGATCAACGATAATTTCATAAAACGCAATGCCGACCGTAAGGACGGCAAGCTTGTTTTGGTGACTGCAATAAACCCGACCCCGGCAGGCGAAGGCAAAACAACCACTACCGTAGGTCTCGGACAAGCCATGAAAAGAATCGGGAAAAAAGCAGTCATAGCTCTGCGTGAGCCGTCGCTCGGACCGGTTTTCGGTATAAAGGGCGGTGCGGCAGGCGGGGGATATTCGCAGGTCGTTCCGATGGAGGATATAAATCTTCACTTTACCGGTGATTTTCATGCGATAACCTCGGCAAACAATCTGCTTTGCGCGGTTCTTGATAATTCGATACAGCAGGGAAACGAACTTTCCATAGACCCTCGGACCGTGATCTTCAAACGTGTCATTGATATGAATGACCGCGCTCTGCGCAATACGGTGATCGGACTCGGTAAAAAAACGGACGGCGTACCCCGTGAAGAGCATTTTATGATTACGGTCGCCTCCGAGGTAATGGCTGTGCTCTGCATGGCTGATTCGATAGCCGATCTGAAGAGAAGACTCGGAAATATTCTTGTCGCATATACCTATGACAACAGACCCGTGTATGCGCGGGATCTCGGCTGTGTCGGTGCTATGACCGTGCTTCTTAAGGATGCACTCAAGCCGAATCTTGTGCAGACACTTGAAAATACCCCCGCGATAATACACGGCGGACCTTTTGCGAATATTGCGCACGGATGCAACTCGGTAAGAGCAACAAAGCTTGCATTGAAGCTCGGCGATTATGCGATAACCGAGGCGGGCTTCGGTGCCGACCTCGGCGCAGAGAAATTCCTTGATATAAAGTGCCGCGCCGCAGGTCTCAGACCTTCGTGTATCGTTCTTGTGGCAACCGTGCGTGCGCTGAAATATAACGGCGGACTGAAAAAGACCGAACTTGCTGGCGAAAATCTTGAGGCACTCGGAAAGGGAGTCTGCAATCTTGAGGCACATATCGACAATCTGAAAAAATACAATGTTCCGATAGTGGTTGCGATAAACAGATTCGCCGACGACAGCGTTGCCGAACTTGAGACTGTCAAGAGAGTGTGTGAGGCAAAAGGTGTGGATTTTGCACTTTCTGAGGTCTTTGCGAAGGGCGGAGAAGGCGGAACCGAACTTGCCGAAAAGGTGGTTGCGGCGTGCGAAAAAGAAAACAATTTCGCTCCGCTTTATCCGGACGGGCTTTCGATAAAGGAAAAAATCGGTGTGATCGCAAGAGAGATTTACGGTGCGTCGGGTGTAAATTACGATCCTGCCGCCGAAAAAGAAATAGCGCGGATAGAAGCACTGGACGGCTCGTATGCAAGGCTTCCGGTCTGCATTGCCAAAACGCAGTATTCTCTCTCGGACGATCAGACAAAACTCGGACGTCCGACGGGATTTGAGCTTAATGTAAGAGAGGTAAAGCTCTCGGCAGGCGCGGGATTTACGGTAGTGCTTACAGGCAGTATAATGACGATGCCGGGACTTTCAAAGGAGCCTGCCGCATATCATATCGACATTGATGACGACGGAGTAATTACGGGACTTTCATAATATGATAAGGCAGATACTTTTTGATATAATAACAGATTCACCCGAAGAGACCGAATCTGCGGGTGAGAAACTTGCCGGCATGATCGGCGAAAACAGATTTGTTGCGATGTACGGCGATCTCGGTGCGGGTAAGACTGCGTTTGTGCGCGGATTTGTGCGCAGGCTTGTGCCGGATGCGCAGGTCTGCTCGCCCACATATTCGATAATCAACGAATATACGTCGGATAAAAACAAAATCTGTCATATCGACGCCTATCGTATAAGCGACGACGATGACCTTTATTCCTGCGGATTTTACGACTATTCGGATTGGCTGATACTGGCGGAATGGAGCGAGAATATAGCTTTTGCCGTTCCCGCCGATCATGTGGAAGTCAGAATCACACAGCTTGACGAAAACAGACGGGATGTCTCTGTGTCTCTTGTGAAGGAAGATTGACGGTAAAATATTTTCGGATTTTGTTTGCAAACTACAATCGGAATCCGCACAAATGTTAAAGAAAAGGATGGTCGGAAATGAAAATTCTTGCGATGGATTCTTCGGCGGGAGCCGCGTCGGTGTCTCTATGCGACGACGAAAAGCAAATAGCCGGGATGACGCTTGATAACGGCAATAAGCACAGCGAGACTCTTCTGCCGATGACCGAGGATCTGCTCGGGCATACCGGACTTTCGGTCGATGACATCGACCTGTTTGCGGTAACGGTGGGTCCCGGCTCGTTTACAGGAGTGAGGATAGGCGTGTCACTTGTAAAGGGTATCGCGTTCGGCAGAGGCAAACCGTGTGTCGGTGTGTCCTCGCTTGAGGCACTGGCATATAATGTAATCGGAACCGATAAGCTTATCTGCGCACTGATAGACGCAAGGCACGATCAGTTCTATAACGCCATGTTCCGCATTGAAGACCGAAAGGTCGTGCGCCTTTGCGCAGACCGACTTGTCACCGGAGACACCCTTGCAGAGGAGCTTGCAAAGACGGATGATGCTGTCTGCCTTGTCGGTGACGGAGCGTATGCGGCAAAAAAGTTTTTGCCCGGCGAAAATATAATGCCGGCGCAGAATTGTCTGCTTGCGGAAAATGCGTACTCGGTCGCACTTGCGGCAAAAAAACTTTATGAACAGGGAATATATACCGATGACCGAAGGCTTGTGCCGGTCTATCTGCGCGCATCTCAGGCGGAGCGGGAGAGAAACAAAAGACTCGGAATCGGTAACTGAAAACGGAAAAAGGAAGGATAACAAAAATGAAAAAAACTGTTGTAATCGGATGTGACCACGGCGGATACGAGCTTAAACTGCCGATTCTTGCCTATCTTGCCGAGGAGGGATACCGCGTTGTGGATGTCGGGTGCGACAGCACCGACTCCGTAAACTATCCGGATTATGCCGATAAACTCTGTAACGTGATTACATCGGGCAAGGCAGATATCGGAATACTGATCTGCGGAACCGGAATAGGCATGTCGATGGCGGCAAATAAGCATCCGGGAATACGTGCGGCTTGCTGCGAAAATACATATTCGGCAAGAATGACCCGCGCTCATAACGACGCAAATGTGCTTTGCCTCGGGGCAAGGGTGATCGGTGCGGGACTTGCGGTTGATATGGTCGAACTTTTCCTGAATACCGATTTTCTCGGCGGACGTCACAGCACACGTGTTGAAATGCTCAACGAGCTTGATAAAAGATAATCCGGCGGATGAACCGACAATGTACGGTAAATAATACAAATCAGAAGCATATGAACGAAATATTTGAAAGAACGGCAATGCTTTTCGGAGCCGAAGCGATAGAGCGGCTCGGAACAAAAAAGGTCATTGTTTTCGGTATCGGCGGGGTCGGCGGATATGTCTGTGAGGCACTGTGCAGAAGCGGCGTCGGAAGGATTGCAATCGTCGATAAGGATACCGTTTCGGCAACAAATATAAACAGGCAGATTATCGCAACATCTTCCGTCGTGGGAATGTATAAGACCGATGTGATGGAAAAACGTCTTCTGGATATCAATCCTTCGGTGAAGGTGGATAAGTATACCTTTTTCTATCTTCCGGAGACGGCTGATCTGATCGATCTTTCCGACTATGACTATATTGTCGATGCAATCGATAATGTTACGGCAAAGCTTGAGCTTGCCGTGCGGGCAAAAAAACTCGGAGTGCCGATTATTGCCTCAATGGGGACGGGAAACAAAACCGATCCGACACGACTGCGGGTTGCCGATATATCAAAGACTACGACCTGCCCGCTTGCAAAGGTAATGAGACGTGAACTGAGAGTACGCGGAATTACGCATATGAAGGTGGTTTTTTCGGATGAAGAGCCGAAAAAACCGCAGTTTGCGGATAGCGAAACGGGTAAGACGGTTCCGGGGTCGTCGGCGTTTGTGCCGCCGACGGCAGGATTGCTCATCGCACGGCAGGTCGTGCTTGATCTTATTGCTTCGGGTGAAACGGAGGATGCACGGCAGTGTTGACCAATATAAAAAAAGTTATCATGATATTGTTCGGAAACCTGCTTTACGCCGCGGCG
>CALBLD010000314.1 GCA_937895775.1 uncultured Clostridia bacterium | reverse complement strand
AGGTCGCTGTCCATTACTATTGTAACCGGACCGTCGTTTGATATCTCATAGAGCATATCGGCACCGAAAACACCCTTTCCGACAGTCTTCCCTATCAGCTCCGAAAACCTTTCCGAAAAATAGTCATAGAGCGGCTTTGCGATTTCGGGTGAAGCGGCATTCAGAAAATCGGGGCGGTTTCCGTGCTTATAATTTGCAAGCAGAGTAAACTGAGAAACAACCACCGCCGAACCGTCCACATCCGTCACAGAGCGGTTCATCTTTCCGTTTTCGTCGCAAAACACTCTTAATTTTGCTATTTTTGCCGCAAGCAGGTCAGCATCGTACTCTGTATCCCCGTTTGCAACGCCGAGAAGTATCGCAAATCCTCTGCCACACTCCCCGGTTACCTTTCCTTCGACGCTGACACGCGCCGAGCTTACCCTCTGAACAACGGCAATCATGATGAATATCCTCTTTTTACTTCATTGACCTTCGGTATTATGGCGAGCCTTGACATGATCGCCTTGAAATGCGAAATATCTCTGCATCCGACGACAAGATTCACGATAAGCGTTCCGTCCTTTGTTCTTGTGTTTATCTGATGGAGAGCAACTCGCATATCGGCAAGCGTCGATGTTATATTTGCGAGCAGCATCATATCATTTTCGGCAAATATCTGGATATAAGCCTCATAGGTTCCGCCCGTCTGCGGAGTTCCGGGCTTAACTGGCACATCTCCCCAGCTTGCAGATACGAATCTGTCCCTGTTCTCTTCCCTCGAAATTCCGGATTTCACATTCGGACAATCACGTTTATGGATTGATATTCCGAATCCTTTTGTAATAAATCCGACAATATCGTCGCCCGGAAGCGGATTACAGCATTTCGCGAATTTAACCTCACAGCCTTCAACCCCGTCAACGATCACACCGCCGGAGTTTTTCTTAAGCCGCGGTTTTGTAACGATCTGTTCGGCAACCACGGGCGCGGCGACTTCTTCGGGTCTTATGACACGGTCAAATTCATCGTGGAGTCTGATTGCAACCTTGGAAACCGGAAGACCGCCATAGCCGATCGTACTGTACAGATCGTCCGCTTCGTGAAATCCCATCCGGACAGCCACATTGTTTACGATCTCCTCCATCTGTGCAGTGGTATAAGCTCTGCCGAACTTGGAAAATTCTTTATCGATCTCAGCTCTGCCGACCGCGATATTATCCGACCGTTTTTCTTTTTTGAACCATTGACGTATTTTATTGCGCGCCTCACTGGTCTTGACGATATTGAGCCAGTCACGCGACGGCCCTTTTGATGATGACGACGTCAGTATTTCGGCAATCTCCCCGTTCTGGAGTGTACGGTCTATCGGAGTTATCATACCGTTGACCTTTGCGCCTACCATACGGTTGCCGACCTGCGAGTGTATTGCATATGCAAAGTCGATAAGGGTTGCTCCGGTTGGCAGATTTATGACATCTCCCTTCGGGGTGAAAACAAATATTTCATCCTGAAAGATATCGACTTTCAGTGCGCGCAGAAATTCGTCATGATCCCTCGTATTATCTTCCGCCTCGATAAGTCTTGCTATCCACTGAAGTCTTCTGTCGATTTCTCCGTCCACGTGGTCGCCCGATTTATACTTCCAGTGTGCAGCCACACCGAATTCTGCGATCTGATGCATTTTTTCGGTACGAATCTGAACCTCAAAAGGAATACCTTCCTTACCGATAACGGTTGTATGAAGCGACTGATACATGTTCGGCTTCGGGGTCGAAATATAGTCCTTGAATCTGCCCGGGATTGATTTGAAGGTATCATGAATTATACCGAGAGCGGTATAACATTCAAGCTCGGTCTTGGTTATGATACGGACCGCATAAAAATCGTATATTTCATCAAGCGATTTATGCTGATTATACATTTTAAAATATATCGAATAAACGCTCTTGATACGTCCGTCAACCGTAAACGAAAAGCCGTTTTCTTTAAGTTTTTCCTCTATTTCGGCTTTGATATTATTTATAAAATCACGGTTCTGACCGTATCTTTTTTCTATATCGCCCTTGACCTCGGCATATCCGATCGGATCAAGGTATGAGAGCGACAGATTTTCAAGCTCGGTCTTGATCCTCTGTATACCGAGCCTGTGCGCAAGCGGTGCATAGACGTGCATGGTTTCAAGTGCGGTTATCCTCCGCTTTTCGTCCTCCTTTGCCGAAAGCGTCCGCATGTTATGAAGTCTGTCACACAGTTTTATAAATATGACGCGGACATCCTTTGACATCGCCATGAACATTTTACGCAGATTTTCCATCTGCTGTTCCTCTTTATCGGCAAAAGGAATATGCACAAGCTTGGTAAGTCCGTCAACAAGAAGTGCAACGTCGTTTCCGAATTCCTTTTTTATTGTATCGACACTTACATCGCAGTCTTCGACGGTATCATGCAAAAGTGCCGCGCATATCGAGTCGGTATCAAGTTCAAGCGAGGCAACGATCTCGGCGACAGCAACCGGATGGGTAATATACGGTTCTCCCGACGCACGGAACTGCCCTTTATGGAGCGATTCGGCAAAATCATATGCCTTTTGTATCTTCACAAGATCATATGACATATTTTTATTTTCTTCAAGTATTTTAAGCAGCTTATCCATATTTGAATTCATACCGTACCCTCCCTTCACAGGCAAGACCGACCGCAACGGTCGGCAAGCCGTTTATAAATCGGCGAATCAAACAGATTCACCTTCGAATTCGGATTGTTCACCGAAAAAGCGGCAATGTCGTTATCAAACGACCCTTTTTCGCAAATTAGCAGTCCCCTTTCGACAAGTATTTCAATTATTATATGTAATTTGGCATATCCGATTCCGGTTTCGCCGAACGAGACAAGCATCTCACGCACGCTTACAAACCCGTCCGATTCGCCGCATGCCGCACAATGTCTGACATAACGATAGACGCCTGCAAAATCGTCGCGCGACGGCAGGACGCTGTCATCGGTCAACTCTCCGTCCTTCAGTGCGGAAAGCTTTTTCCTATCTTCTTCGGAAACAGGGCTTTCACTCTGTGACCAGTCTTTTGCGATAAATTGCAGACTGCAATTCCCTCTGTACTCATTTATCGAAAGCTGGAATACCGCATCAATATCATCATCCCGGACAATGTCAAGCTCTTCCCTTTTTCTGCCGAAAAGCAGAACCGAAAAGGTTGAAAAGCCTTTTCTGACAGTCAGTTTTGTATGCTTACCCGAGAGATCCCTTATTTCGCTTACACGCATTCTGCGCATAAGGAAAAGGGGCGTCGGATTGCCTGTTCCGTAA
>CALBLD010000313.1 GCA_937895775.1 uncultured Clostridia bacterium | reverse complement strand
GCCTGATCTTTTTCATGTCAAAAAGCCCCTGATTGCGCAGAAGCTCAAGAAATTCACTTGTTGAAAAACTGCCTTTTTTAAAATTCTTTCGGTTGAATCTTCCGTTGTCGTAAAGGATAAGCGATTTTCCGACAAGAAAGTGCCGCCAGGACGGAATTTTACATTCGGTGATGTGAACGGCATAGACGACAAGTCCGTATATTATCATCGCAATGAGCGGGTATATCGGATTCCCGTCGGGATTCAGCGCAAGCTCGGCGGCAATCGAACCGATCGTAATGCCGTTGATATAATCAAAGAGACTCATGTTTGATACCTGCCTTGCACCGATCAGCTTTGTAAGGACGAAAAGAACGCCGATCGACAGGAGGCTTCTCCATATTGTGTTTATTATCTGCATAATCGATCAACCTTTCATGAAAGAGATTCTTTTACGAAAGTGTTTGCATAAATAAAAAATTTATGAATTTTGCACTTGAAAAATGTGCAAAGATATATTATAATAATGGTTGAATAGAGAAAATCCGCGGCAGACTGCCCTCGGATGACGGGAAAGGGGAAAAATATGCCAAACGACCGAAAAGCAGAACAAAGGACGATAGTCATACCGTCGATGGATGACAGACAGGCGCAGGTGCATGCGATTCTGACAGAGGTCTATACCGCACTGCGCGCAAAGGGATATAATCCCGTGAATCAGATTGTCGGGTATATCCTTTCCGGTGACCCGACTTATATTACAAATTATCAGTCGGCGCGCAGCCTTATCTGCAAGATAGAGCGGGACGAGCTGCTTACTGTTCTGCTGTCCGACTATCTTGAAAAGGAAAGATAAAATGTATTTTGACATAGGTGATATGTCTGTTGAATCCGGGATGAGTGCAACGCCGCTATGCGTCGTTGCACTCGGCAATTTTGACGGGGTTCATATTGCTCACAGAAAACTGCTTGAAAAAACCGAAGCCCTTGCGGGAAAACTCTCGTCAAAGCTCGGTAAAGAGGTTGTCTCGGCGGTCTTTACCTTCAGGGGACTGAAACCCGCCGTCGGATGTATAACCGATTTTGAGCGGAAGTTGGAGCTTATCGAAGCCTGCGGGATCGACAGATGCTATTTTGCCGATTTTGAAAAGGTCAGGGATATGCCTCCGGCGGAATTTGTAAGCGATGTTCTGCTGTCGCGGCTTCATGCTGTCGGAGCGGTCTGCGGATTCAATTTCAGATTCGGAAGAAATGCCGCCGGAGATGCTTCCGTACTCCGCGACGAATTGCTCGGTCACGGAATATCCGAACTGTCTGTCCTGCCCCCCGTGTTTTATAACGGCATAAAGGTGTCGTCAACAGAGGTAAGAAAGGCGGTTGCCGACGGAAATACCGAGCTTGCGGCGGCACTTCTCGGAAGACCTTACGATATAAGCGGAAATATTGTACACGGCAGAGCGGTCGGACGCAGGATGTCGTGTCCGACACTTAATCTGATGCTTGACAGTGGAAATGTCGCACCGAGATTCGGAGTGTATTTTGCCCGTTGCCTCTGGAACGGGAACCCGCTCCCGTCAATAGTGAATATCGGAGTCAGACCCACGTTTGACGGCGAATACGGGGAGAGCCTGCCGCTCTGCGAGATACATCTGCTCGGAAATGTTGATGCGTTTCCGCAGGTCGGCGATAAGGTATCGGTGCTTTTTGATAAGTTCTGCCGCCCGGAGATCAGATTTTCATCTGCGGATATGCTCTATCGCAGGATTGCGGACGATATTGAGTCTGCCGAAAAGTTTTATCTAAGCAGGTAAAGGATGTGCGGCTGTGAAAAAAAACATGTGTCTTGATAAACCGAAAAGAAATTGCGTTGCGGCTTCGGTGTGCGTTTTGCTGACAGTGTGTGCGCTTCTGCCTTTGCTTGCTCTCTTTTCGTATGCCGCTCCTTCGACAGGATCGGAAGAAACCGAGCAGATGCTTGACCCGGTTACCGACGGTGCCGATGTTGTGCTTCTTTACTGCCCCGAGTCGGAGATGTTTCTGTTTGATAAAAACGGAGACAAGAGCGTCCACCCTTATGCTGTTGCAAAGCTTGTGACCCTGCTTGTCGCCGATTCGCTTGTCTCCGACTGGAATGACACCTTCACGGTCGAAAAGAGTATGCTTTCGCAGTTCTCCAATTCCTACGGACTTAAAGAGGGCGACGTTGTAAGCTGTTTTGACCTCGCCGTGCTGACTCTTTTCAGAGGGCTTGACGATGCGGCGACCGTGCTTGCAAGAAAGCTCGCCGGAAGTGACAGTCTGTTTGTCGAAAAAATGAATGAGACGGCGGAGAAGCTCGGCGCACAGTCAACGAAATTTCTGAATCCGACCGGAAGAGGGGATAAGGGAACAACAAATGCGCATGACTGCGCATTGATAGCCGCCGAATTTTGCAGACGCGAACGGCTTACCGCGATCTCTGGCGAGGGAATGATATCATGCGCATCTCTCGGAAACAAAAAAATATATAACAGGAATTTCTATCTTAGCAGCTATTACAACGCCACGGGTAAAAGCTATATAAGGAGTAATGTGACAGGACTTGTCGCCGGCAGTGTTCTTGATCCCGAAATGCTGATTGCCTCCGCCGAAACAGGCGGATATACCTATATATCGGTCGTGATGAACGCAAAAAAGGCGGAGGCTTTTTCGTACACCTATGAGATAACCAATAAACTTTTGAAGGATCACGCAGGGACTTTTTCATATGTCAATGTCCTTACCGAGAATGACCCGGTGTGCGAGATACCGGTGAGAATGGGGGACGGTCACGACAGCGTGATACTTTCACCCGACAGAAATTTCGGCTTCTATGTGATGAAAAATTCGGATGTAAAATCCGAATTTTCATATGAGTACACCTTGTCTTCCGATTATCTTGAAGCTCCGGTAAACATGGGAACCGCAGTCGGTCAGCTTGTCCTTTACAGAAACGGAGAAGAGGTTGGCAGGGCGGATCTCGTGACGAGAGCCAACATTGCAAAGAGCATGAGCGATTATTACGTCGAGGAAGCAAAAAAGGTGCTCACCGATCGTTTTGTTCTGCGTGTAATGGTTGCGGTTGCGGTCGTTGCCGTTGCATATGTGCTGATCGTGGCAATAATCAAGGGACAAAAGAAGAAAAAACGCAGGGAAGAGTGATCCTGCCTGTCATAAAAAAGATAATACCGTATAAAATTTAAGGAGCGATTTCGCTCCTTGATTTTTTTCGGAGATCTGATGATGGGAATGTATTTTACACTGTTTTCGGTTGCACTCGGACTTGCGGCAGATGCGTTTGCCGTTTCGCTGTGTATAGGACTTGAAATCGGAAGGGTAAAAATAAAGGATATGATCGTTACCGGACTGTGGTTTGGCGGCTTTCAGGCACTCATGCCGACCGTCGGGTATCTGCTCGGAAATTATATGTACGACCTGATAAATGCGGTCGATCACTGGATCGCCTTTGCACTGCTTTCTCTGATCGGAATAAATATGATACGTGAGGGCAGACACGGAAAGACTGTTGAAGAAGTGAACGGTGCGAGCGGACACCCCGGCTTTTGCAGAATGCTTGTGATGGCAGTCGCCACCTCGGTCGATGCTCTTGCGGTCGGAATAACTCTCCCTACCGCTGTCGGAAGCGGACTTTTGCTGTCTGTTTCGGTCATAGGATTTACCGCCTTTCTGCTGTCTGCGGTCGGTGTACGCCTCGGGGCAAGGCTCGGCACCTCACTGCGGACGGGTGCGGAAACGTCAGGCGGCGTGATTCTTGTCGCCATAGCCCTGAAAATTCTTGTCGGACACCTGATGAACGGTTGATCTGAAATACCTTTATGGAAAAAAATACCTGTTGATTTTTTATTGGATAAATAGTAGAATTTACAGACAACAATCGATCGGTCGATTGAATACAGGAGGTTTGAAAAATGAACAAAAAGATTTTGACTGTCATCTTGGCGGTCGCAATCTGTATCGGTCTTTTCGCATTTTCGGCATCGGCAAACGAAAATGTACCCGAAGGGATATGGACAGACTATGCGGCAAAAGACTTCGGAGGCGGAAGCGGGACAAAGGACGACCCGTACCTGCTTGCAACTGCAGAGCAGATAGCAAAGCTTGCAGTCGATATCAATTCAGGCGTATATGATCGCGATCATTCGAATGAGTACTTCAAACTCACCGATAATATCGATCTTTCCGCACATCGCTGGATACCGATAGGAACCGGAACGACTACAGGATCTGTGCATGCGTTCAGAGGATATTTTGACGGCGACGGACATACTGTCTCCGGAATGTACGTTGACGAAAGCGAAAATAAGTTCTCTGCCGGATTTTTCGGAAATGTTTCGGGCAGAGAGATAAAGAATCTTACGATAAAAGACGCATACGTTAAAAGTGCCGATACCGAGGCGGGTTATGACGGTGCGGGCATACTTATCGGCAATGCAGCCGAAGGATACGGAATTGACATTTTGGTTGAAAACTGTCATGTGTCGGGTAAGGTCGAAGGAAATATCTCCTGCGGCGGACTTGTCGGTCAGAACAGCTACGGCGTTTACAAAAACTGTTCCTCGGATGTCGAGATCAACAGCGATTATTTTGCAGGCGGTTTTGTCGGACTTGATTTTTGCGGAGTTCACGACTCCTGCACTTCTTCGGGTACCGTAAACGGATATTACTGCGTCGGCGGCTATGCCGGACAGTTTTACTGTGAAACAAAAGCAAACAAATGTCTGTCCGATGCCGAGGTAAACGGCAGAAACTGGCACGTCGGCGGATTCGTCGGATTTGTCGGTTACAGTGCAGACGATTTTGGTCCCTGTGAGATAACAAACTGTGTTGCGCTCGGCGATGTCAATAATACGCTCAGAAAAGGCGTTCTCTCCAAAACAGGCGGTTTTGCGGGAACAAACGCGGGATGTATAATAAAGAATTCCCATGCTGCGGGTAAGATCACGGTTCAGGATCCGGATAACTATCCCGCAGGCGGTTTTGTCGGATACGATACAAACGGAAATGTAAGCGATTGCTCGTTTGACTCGGAAAAGAATGCGGGCATCGGAGCCATAGGTGGTTCGGATGTTGCCGGTAATAATAAGATCGCAGCGGCTGATATGCGCACGGTTCTCGCAAATATATGCGTTGACTATTACGGCGGACATCAGCCCGACGAAAAGCTTACCGTCGATAAAGAGGCAACCTGCACCGAGCCGGGAGAAGCGTCCCACCACTGCAAGCGCTGCGATGCACCGGGAGAAGAGAAAACCGCAATCGACCCTGATGGTCATGAGCTTGAAAAGGTTGAAGGGAAGCCCGCAACCTGCACAGAACCCGGATATAATGAGTACTGGAAGTGCAAAAAGTGCGAAAAGCTGTTCTCGGATGAGAATGGGGAACATGAAATCGAAACTCCCGTGGCAATAGACGCAAATGGTCATAAAATAGTTCCGGTGGACGAGGTTCCCGCAACCTGTACCGAAAACGGTAAGAAAGCACACTACAAGTGTACCGAATGTAATGCAATCTTCGCCGATGAAAACGGGCAGAATGAGATCGAAAACGAGAATCTCCTTCTGACAGATAAGAAGGCTCACGATTATAAGTGGATTATCGACGAGGAGCCGACAACAGAAAAAGAAGGCTCAAAGCATGAGGAATGTTCTGTCTGCCACGATAAGAAGGCATCGGTTTCGATCCCCAAGATAACCGAACCGCCGAAAACAGGCGTCGGCACGATCCTTGTGATAGCCGCAGGCTTTGCGGTCATCTCTCTTGCGGCGGCTTATATCTGTCTGAACAAAAAGAGAGTACGCGGATAATATGTCCGATTGATTTACATAAAAAACCGAACCCGTCGGGGTTCGGTTTTTTCGTCATGACCTCATTTTTTGCAAAAGTCGGATATCTGTTTTATCTGCCGTTCAACCGAGGCATATCCTGTTCCGCCTGCGGATGTGCGCCTTGCCACACACTTTTCAGGTGAGATCGCTGTATAGATGTCCTCATCAATGACAGAACTGAGCGATCTGTAAAGTCCGATCGGCAGACTGTCAAGTGTATTTCCGGTGGCGGTGCAAAGTGCGACAGCCTGACCGGAAATTCTGTAAGCATCACGGAAGGGTATGCCCTTGCCGACAAGATAGTCGGCAAGATCGGTCGCATTTATGAAGCCTTCCTTGCATGCGTCAAGCATCTTTTCTGAAATCGGTCGTATGGAAGCTATCATCGGAGCAAATACATCAAGACAGGCGGCGACCGTGTCAAATGCGTCGAATACCGCCTCCTTGTCCTCTTGAAGGTCTTTGTTGTAGGCAAGGGGAAGTCCCTTCATCACGGTGAGCATGGCGATAAGATCCCCGTATACTCTGCCGACCTTTCCCCTGACAAGCTCGGCAATGTCGGGGTTTTTCTTTTGCGGCATTATGCTTGATCCGGTGGTAAACGAGTCATCAATCTCAATAAAGTGAAATTCGGCTGTTGACCATAATACGATTTCCTCCGAAAATCTCGACAGATGCATCATGACGACCGAAATTGCCGAAATGATCTCTATGCAGAAGTCCCTGTCGGATACGCCGTCGATGCTGTTTTCGGTGATACCGTCAAAGCCGAGCGCGGAAGCCGTGAAAAATCTGTCGGTGTTGTAGGTGGTTCCCGCAAGGGCGCATGAGCCGAGCGGGGACAGATTCATTCTCTTTACCGCATCCTCAATCCGCAAAATGTCCCTTGAAAACATGTAACAGTATGCAAGCAGCTGATGCGCAAACAGTATCGGTTGCGCTCTTTGCAGATGTGTGTAGCCGGGCATGATAAGCGTTTTGTTTTCGGTTGCTTTCTTTGTGATTTCGCATATAAGTGCTTTGATGCGATCTGTCAGAATATGACTTTCATCCCTGATCCATAGGCGCAGATCGGTTGCAACCTGGTCGTTTCGGCTCCGGGCGGTGTGCAACTTCTTTCCGACATTGCCTATGCGCCTTGTCAGCTCGTTTTCAATGAATGTGTGTATGTCCTCGGCAGAGCTGTTTATCTCAAGCTTTCCGCTGTCGATTTCATCAAGGATGTCCGACAGACAGGTTGTTATCTTTTCTTTTTCGTCGGATGAGATTATTCCGACCGAAGCGAGCATCGAAACATGGGCGATAGAGCCTTTTATGTCCTGACGGTACATTCTGCCGTCAACCGCAATCGATGAGTTGAAATCGTTTGCTTTTTCGTCAAGTGATTTGTGAAATACGCCTGTCCAGAGCTTTTCC
>CALBLD010000312.1 GCA_937895775.1 uncultured Clostridia bacterium | reverse complement strand
CAGAATATCCCGCACGCTCCGAAGATTTTCCATGTCAACTGGTTCAGAACCGACGACGAGGGTCACTTCATATGGCCCGGATTCGGCGACAATATGCGTGTCCTTCTCTGGATACTCGCACGTTGCGATGGCAAGGTCGATGCCGTTGAGTCACCTATCGGATATCTGCCGAAGCCCGAGGACATAAATGTCGAAGGTCTTGACATTTCCGAGGATACACTCAAGGACCTCCTTTCTGTTGACAGAGAGAGCTGGAAGGCTGATATCGAAAATATCAGAGAGTTCTATGCTCAGATCGGCGATCACGTTCCTGCCGAGCTTTATGAAGAGCTTGCCGCTCTTGAAAAGAGACTTGGCTGATTGATTTTAGTCCGTCGGACAGAGAGACTCTGTCCGACGGACTTGTTTTTATGAAAGAATATAATTATGAAATATTTTGACACACATATGCATACGGTGAACTCCCACGACGGAAAACAGACCGTGTGGGAGGCATGCGAGACGGCGATCGCAAAGGGACTTTCGGGGATATCGGTCACCGATCACGCGGACACATGGTTTTTCGAGCGCGACAAAACGCTTGCAAATATTGCGCAATCGGTTGAAAGGGCAAAGGAAGCCGACGAAAAATACAAAGGCAAACTCAGAGTCTTTCACGGCGTCGAGGTCGGCGAGCCGCTGTCATATACCGACAGAACGGCAAAACTGCTTGAGCAGAACAGCTTTGATCTTGTCATAGGTTCGGTACACAGCGTTGTTTCGGGCGATATACGCGATTCCTATTCGAGAATCGATTGGTCGGAAAAGACCGACGAAGAAATACACGCTTTTCTTGAAAAATATTTTACGCAGATGTATGAAATGACGGTCGGAGCCGATTTCGATATTCTTGCTCATCTGAGCTGTCCGCTCCGTTATCTGAACGGAAAATATGACAGACATGTCTCGCTTGACAGTCATTCGGATGTCATCGACGAAATACTTGCGGCAAATATCGAACGCGGCAGATCGCTTGAGATAAACACGTCGGGAATCGGCACGCCCTTCGGACAGTTCATGCCGGATGCCGCAATTCTCGGACGCTACAGAAAGCTCGGCGGTGAAATGATAACCTTCGGTACCGATGCACACGATAGTGCAAGGGTCGGTTGCGGACTTGCGGAGGCGGCAGAACTTGCCCGCTCGCTCGGCTTTGACAGGTATAATTATTACGAGAACAGAAAGGCGATCCCGGTAAGGCTTGACTGATGCACACCCTTATCGGACAGGTTATTGCGGGATGATAAGGTTCTGCTTTGATGTATCCGAAGTTGATTTCAATGCACTGATAGACAAATTTGTTCCGACCCTTCTTGAAAATGCTGCAAAAAGCGACGATGCAAAACTGCGTGCGCTTGCCGCACTGCCGCAGGGACTTGCGGCAGGTATGCTGAAATCACTTTCCGACGACAAAAAAGAAGAGCTTGCGGTCTCTCTTCTGTCGGGATATAAGGACAAAATCGCCGCAATGCTTGCGGATGAAGCACTGCGGCAGGGAATATCGGTTAAAATAGACGATATAAGGGCGGACAGAATTTAGTACAATCCCCGATCATTTGACCGGAGCGGCGTCGTCGCCGGCAAGAAATCGTATGGCACGTTCTACGCTCTGCTTTGTCTGCGGGGACAGAGTTTCGCCTGCGTAACGGTAGTCGAAGGATTTTGCAAAATCCGAAACGTCTCCGCAAAGTTCGCTGAGATGTCGGTATACAAGGGTGCAGAGCGATTCCGAAAATTCGGCGTACTGCCGCTTGTTCATCTCGTTCGATGCCGCTTTGAGCAGTGCCGCACTGTGGGTTATGCAGACATACGGCTGTGCGGACAGCTTTTTGCGGAATTCTTCGTCTGTCTGATAGATATGAACCGTGTTTGAGATAAGGCGTGCCATGTTGTATCCGACACGCGAGCAGATGTAGCAGGAGCGGGACAGGCTGTCGAGTATTTTCGCTGCCTTGTCGGGGGATGGCTTGAAAATTCCCTTTTTTCCGAGATCGGAGGACAGCTTGCCGAGATGGCTTTCAAGCATCAGCGCAAGCGGAAGCCGCTTTGAAATGCGGAGCATTTTCGAAAAATGATCGGGGCAGAAGCCCTGCTCATTTGTTTTTATGCGTATGTCCGGCTCCATCATGGAGGCACCGAGGATCAGATCAAGCTCATCCGATTCCAGTTTTGCGGCAAGAGTACAGAACGGACAGCTGTCAGAGCCTTCCCGCATGTTTTCTTCAAGAACTTCGTTAATCGGGATTGTGTAAATGGTTTCTGCCATAAAAACTCCTTTTTGTTGGGGGATACTACAGATGAAAGACGTTGAAAAAAGATATGATGTTGCCGCCGACGGCATGGATGTGGTTGTAAAAAATGTCGATCATTTCGACCCGGATCTTGTCTTCGACTGCGGTCAGACCTTCCGCTTTTCAAAGGATGCGGGCGGCGTGTGGAGAGGTGTTGCCATGGCACGGAGCCTTGCCGTCACGCGCGAGGGCAATGATCTGCGCATATTTGACTGCGACGAGAAGACTTTTTACGATGTCTGGTATGACTATCTCGGACTGGCACTTGACTATGATGCTGTCGGCGCAAGCTTTCCGACCGACGACCTTCACCTTGCAGAGGCGGCAAAGATCGGAAGCGGCATACGAATTCTGCGTCAGGATCGCTGGGAGGCACTTTGCAGTTTTATAATCAGCCAGAACAACAACATTCCTCGTATATCGATGCTTGTCGAAAGGCTTTGCAACAGTTACGGAAAAGAATTTTCGGACGGAAAAGAAAAGTATCACGCCTTTCCGACGCCCGAAGAGCTCGCCGATGTCGGCGAAGCCGACTATGCACGGATGGGCATGGGTTACCGCGCGTCATATCTTGTTGATGCGGTCGGACGCGTGCTGCGCGGCGAAACGGTTCTTGAAGATATCGACGGAATGACCACAGCCGAGGCGACCGACTATCTGAAAAAGATAAAGGGTGTCGGTACAAAGGTGGCATCCTGCGCACTTCTCTTCGGATTTTCGAAATATGATGCCTTCCCGGTCGATGTATGGGTGAGACGCATAATCGAAAAATATTATCCGGACACTGTCGGACATCCCGATTTCGGCAAATATGCCGGGATCGCACAGCAATATCTTTTCTATTACGAAAGATACATATCAGATCATCGGTAGTGCGGCGGGAGCCGAACAGACATCGGATCGGTGCGCCGCAGTTTATGCCCGCACTTCCCGAATCGGTCGGATTACTTTGTCACCCGGCGTCGATGTTTACGGGAATGACCCTATTTGTGAAAATGCGGTTTTGCTTTGTGCAAAACCGCATTTTTTTCTTTTTCTGTGGGTTCGGGTTCCGTAATCAGAGCTGAACGCCGTTCTTTTTGAGAAGCTCGCGGGCGGTTTCAACCGAATCGACACCGGTCGCGTTCTTTACGGGCGCAAATTCCTTTTCACGGACGACCTCAAAGCTCAGGCAGGAGTCCATCATATGGATCATGTCAAGCACGAGGGTTTCGAACTTGTAGCCGTTGGGTTCGGTGGGTTTGACCGGCTCGCCGTTTTCGTCTATGTAGGGAATCTTCTTTTCGACAACATGTACGGGCATCTTCTGGCGCAGAATGTCCTCAAGCTTCGAGATTTTGAACATGTAGTTCAGGATGACACCGAACTTGTAGAGAAGTTCGCCGCGCTCGTCGCGCAGGTTCTTCATGTCGTCGGTTATTTCGTAATACTCAACGATAGACGGCTTGCCGTCTTCAAGGCAGAGCACACCGATCTTTTCGGTGGGATTTGCCTTTGCAACAACCTTTGCGCCGCAGTCTCTGCCGGAGGCAATGGTTGCGCCGACAAATGCGGGATCGTTTATGCGCTGGCAGACATTGTCAACCGCAAATACAGTCAGCCATTCAACGCCGTTTTCCTTCATGTGATCGAGATAGCCCGCCTTTACAAGCGATGTAAACCATCCGCCGTTGCCGTTCGGGGAGAGCGAGATGCGATCCTTCGCTTCAAGCAGAATCTTTCCGTCGTAGCCGACAGATGGAGCCATTTCCTGAATGAAGAAATGGACATGATCTTTATCGTATCCGAAGAAGTTATGTTCGTTAAAGAACTTTACGGTAGCGTCGTTGTTCTTTTCGCTGGTCATGATGTAGAGCGGTACCCATGCGCCGACGCGTTTTACGACATCGGTGAGGTTGTTTATGAGACATTGGAAAATATAAAGCTCGTGAGTTACACCGATCGGGTATGTACCCTTCGGTCCGTCAAAGCCGAGACGTGTACCCTGTCCGCCCGCAAGGAGGACGGCACCGACTTTTTCGTGTCTGAGCGCATCGATTCCAACCTTTTCGAATTCTTCGCGACGGGCGTTGATCTCGTCGATTTCGAGTGCGCCGAGAGGGGAAAGTACGCCTTTTTCAACCTTCATTTCCTTGCGATCGAGCAGCTTCAGAAGCGACCAGTCGATCTTTTCGATCTGGGAGAGCAGAGAAGCCTTGGACTCGTCGGACAGCTCATCGTAATATCTGAGCAACTGTGTCTGACCGTGCTTTTTCAGCAGGTCAAGTGTTTCATTGTAATTCATACAGAACCTCCGTAAAAAGGATTGATCTTATACGTATATTATAGCAAATCGACGTTTGTTTGTAAATAGTTTTTTTCGAAAAAAGCCGCGGAAAAAGCGTAATTTTGCAAAAAAAGCAAAAATCAGCTTCGCACAGTCGGAGCAGAGTGGTTCTCGGCGGAGAAAATATCTCCTCTGCCGATAATGCGCCTGCGGATACGGTAGGCGGTGTCGCGGCTGACATCCATTGCTTCGGCGGTCGCCTCCATTGTAAGACCCTGTCGGTAGCGCAGTTTCAGATACAGCCGTTCCTGCGCCCTTCGTCCGGCTTCCTTCGGGCAGGAGGCACAGGTGACGTAATCGTCAAGAAAAGCCTCGGCTGAGAGAACAGACGATTTGAGTGAGCTTGCGGCTGACCGCAGGGAATCAAGACGCTTACTTTCTTTGCCGTAATGTTCAAGTCTGCCGATTTCCGCTTCTATTGAAGCAAGCAGCATCCGGTCGGAGCTGTATTTTTCAAAATAGTTGATCCAATTCAAAAAAATCTTCCTTTCTCTGAGTATTTGCAGATATTTCCGTCGGCAACCGCCTTGCGGGGCGACTGCGGGAAAGCATGAGAACCGTCGTAATGCGGCAGGCTGAGCCGAAAACGACAGCGGTTGGAACAATCAGGTTGTCTGCCCTTAACACGCACGGAGCAGTGTGAACAGTGCGGGGCAATCACGGTTCACATCCGATCGATGCAAGCAAACGAACAAATGTTCTTTTTTTGATTATAGCACAAACCGTTGCGAAAATCAATAGAACTGCCGAAAAAAATCAAAATATTTTTTCTTCCACGTTTTGATTTAAAAGTGATGAAAATATGTTGACCATGTGTACTTTATTTGAAATTTTGTGCAAATTGCGAAGGTGTAAAAATTCACATGCGAAAATTGTGCAAAATGCACAGCGGTTTTGCGGCAGTTGACATGTTTCGTCAGTTCAAAAAAAGTAAATAAAAATTACTGTAAAAACAGGCACAGCGCATTGTTTATATTATTGCCCAAACAAACCAAAAAACCAACTATTTAAGTAAATTATATTTACA
>CALBLD010000311.1 GCA_937895775.1 uncultured Clostridia bacterium | reverse complement strand
GACTCGAACCCCGGACCCACTGATTAAGAGTCAGTTGCTCTACCAACTGAGCTAAGGGTGCATAAGTTGTCCGCATGTCACGGAACATATGATATTATAGCATGTTTTTTTGTTTTGTCAATAGTCTCGGCGAAAAAAATCAACATTTTTTGAAAAAAGATCGGGGAGCAGTCTATGACTGCTCCCCGATGTATTCCAGAAGCTCATCAAGTCCGCGGCGACCGAAGCTTACTCTGCTGTCGTTTACCACAAGACAGGGGACACTCATTACATTGTATTTTTCGCGCAGCTTCGGGTAAAGAGTCACGTCGTAGACTTCTGCCGAGGCACCCTCTTTCAGTGCTGCGATCTGCTGGGCGGCGATGACAAGGGCAGGGCAGTTTGTGCATCCGAGCGAAACAAGCAGCTTCATATCAAGCGGAGTTTTCAGTTCTGCGATTTTTTGACGCAGATCGTCGGAGATCGGCTGTCCGACGCCTGCCGCATTGCATATGCCGACGGCAAATGACGAAAATTCGTGTCCGCCCGGAACCCCGTGAAAGGCAAGCCCGCTGTAACTGCGGTCTTCCCCGAGTATACGCACCGCAGGGAGATATTCCTCGTCTTTTCCGTCTCCGTATTCTACCGAAAACATCCCGCAGGTGTCGCAAAGCCCGCGCAGATATTTTTCAAGCTCCGACGAGCGTTTGTCCGATCGGTCGGGAAAGCGGTAAAGTTTGAATATGATCCTGTGATCGATCTTTCCGAAAAGGCGGGCAAGATTTTCTCTTATCTCCGGCGGAAATACCGAATCCGAACCGGTGCCGCTTTCCCGTGAAACGGGCGTTTTTACCTCCGCATCTGCTTTTCGCACGCCCGATTTTGCCGGGTTTCCGCCCGACGCCGAAATATATTTTTCGAGTTCGGTTGCGGCGGTCGCGCCGTCGCCGACTGCGGTGACAACCTGCCGCAAGACTTTTTTGCGGACGTCGCCGGCGGCAAAAATACCGTCCGCCGAGGTCATAAGACGTTCGTCTGTAATTACATAACCCCGCTCATCGGTTTTTGCAAGATTTTTGAGAAGTCCGCTCTCAGGTTCGTATCCGACAAAGACAAAAACGCCGAAGCTGTCGCCGTTTTCGGGCGAATACACGGTCACTTCTCCGCTTATCCTGTTTTTGTAAACTATTTTGCGCGGAAGGTTGTCCCCGTGCAGACTGACGATCTCGGTGTCGGTCAGCACTCTTATTTTCGGATGGTCATAGACCGCGCGTGCGGCAGATTGCGCACAGGAAAAATCGTGTCCGCGGACGAGAACGGTAACGCGGCTCGCATAGCGTGTCAGGAAAACGCTTTCCTCCGCTGCCGAAAATCCGCCGCCGATGACGAAAATCTCTTTTTTGTCAAAAAACTCGCCGTCACAGGTCGCACAGTAGGCTACTCCGTGTCCGCGGAATTCTTCCTCGCCCGGAAAGCCGAGGCTTTTCGGTCTTGCGCCCGTCGCAAGGATTATACCCGTGCAGACGAACGTCCCGCCCGATGTCAGAACCCGCTTTTTGTCGCCCGAAGCCGATATCTCCGAGACCGTTGCGGAAAGGAAATCGGCTCCGAAGGCTTTTGCCTGTCGGTACATTGTATCGGTAAGCGCATTTCCGTCGGTTTTCATCACTCCCGGATAGTTGACCACCTCGGAGGTTATCGTGATCTGACCTCCGATCTTTTCCTTTTCGATGACAAGTACGCCGTATCCCGCACGGGCAAGATAGATCGCCGAGGTAAGTCCTGCGGGACCGGCTCCGATTATGATCGCATCATAAAAATTCCCGTTTTTCATCACAGACTACCTACAAGATCAAGACTCGGTGCAAGCGTGTCGTCGCCTTTCTGCCAGCCTGCGGGGCAGACCCTGTCGCCGTGTTCGTCCACGAATTTGCAGGCGCGCAGAATCCGCAGAAGCTCGGCGGCGTTTCGCCCGACACCGCCCGAATTTATTGCGCACGAAACTATTTTGCCTTTCGGATCGAGAATGAAGACCGCGCGCTCGGACATGCCGTCGTCGTCGGAAAGCACATCGAAATCAAGCGAAAGCCGATGGGCGGGATCGGCAAGCATCGGATATGTCACCTTTCCTACCTTTTCGGAAGAGTCGTGCCACGCCTTGTGTACAAAATGACTGTCGGTCGAAACCGCATATATTTCGCAGCCCTCACCCTTGAAGTCGTTATAATGCTCCTGAAGATCCTCAAGCTCGGTCGGACAGACGAACGAAAAGTCGGCGGGATAGAAGAAAAGCAGGTTCCATCTGCCGAGAAGATCCTTTTTTGCGATTTTTTCAAATCTGTTGTCCCTGTATGACATTACCGAGAAATCGGCGATCTCTTTGCCGATAAGCGACATAATTGCAATCACACTCCTTGTTTTTGCAGTCAGTATTTCCGAAAATCCGTGACGCTATACGACAAAGCAAAAAGGAAGGAGCGCATTTTGCGCTCCTTTTGATGGTTTTGTGATTATGCTTTTTTGCGCTTGCCGAAAATAAGCTTCAGAACAAGTCCGACGGCAAGACCGACTGCCGCGGGGCAGACCCATCCGAGTCCGATGTCCGAAAAGGGAAGCAGGCTTCCGATGTCGTTTATCTGCTTTATCACGGGTGCCTCCGGAAGCTTTCCCGGGAGCGATTTCGTGAGATCGAAGATTGCGGCGACAAAGGTGAATACCGTCACCGAAACGTATACCCTGCGGTCGTTTCCGAACAGATTTCCGCAGAGCGCAAGCAGGATCAGCGTTATTGCAAGCGGATAGAGGAACATAAGTACCGGGAGCGACCACGAAACGATCGCCGACAACCCGATCGTCGAGATCAGAAATGACAGAATACAGAATCCGATCGCAAAATGATGATATTTCGGACCTTTAGGGAATATTTCGCAGAAGGTCTCGCCGCAGCTTGTAATCAGTCCGACGGCGGTCTTGAGACATGCAAGCGTAACCGTTACCGCAAGTACGATGCCACCGATGTCGCCGAAATAATGTCTTGCTATAAGATTGAGAGCTTCGCCTCCGTCGGCAGAGAGCGGATAGATCGCTCTGCTCTGCGCTCCCGCTATCGCAAGCGCACCGTAGATCAGTGCCATTACCGCACAGCCGAGAATACCGGAAATTACGGTGTTTTTTGCGATCGCCGCAGGTTCCTTTACGCCGACACCCCTTATCGCGTTGACTATGACGATGCCGAACGCAAGGCTTGCGAGCGCGTCCATTGTGTTGTAGCCGTCAATGAAGCCGGTAAAGAAGGAGGCACTTTTGTACGCCGCCTGCGGTTCGACGGCGGTATAATCACCCGCAGGTCTCACGAGTGCCGTTACAATGAGGATTGCAAGACAGATAAGGAAAAGCGGTGTAAGTATGCGCCCGACCCATGTGAGTATTTTGCCGGGTCGCAGTGAAAACCAGAGAACGGCGGCAAAAAAGAGGAATGAAAATATCCATGTCGCAATATTTGCCGTCATCGGGTCGTTTATCATAGGTCTCAGCCCGACCGAAAATGAAGTTGAGGCGCATCTTGGGATCGCAAAGAAGGGTCCTATCGTCAGATAGAGTGCGATCGTGAAGAAAACGGCATATTTTTTGCCGACCTTTCCGCTCATTTCAAGCAGTCCCTCGCTTCGGCTCATTCCGAGCGATGCAACGCCGAGAAGCGGGATGCCGACGCCCGTAATCAGAAATCCGATAATGGCGATCCATACGTTTGAGCCTGCCGATTGCCCCATGAAAACGGGGAATATCAGATTTCCGGCTCCGAAGAATAGTCCGAACAGCATACTGCCGACGGCGAGTGTTTCGGATAGTGTCAGTCTTTTTTTCATTGATTCAGCCGGGGTGCCGCGATCGGCTCCCCTCTCCTTTGTTGTTTTTCGCCGGATTTTGCTCCGCTTTGCTATGACGCTCTGACAGATGACGGCAGTTAATGTATTTTTCCGCAAGCAGTGCGGTGTTGTAGAAATAATGATTGGAGGATTCGTAGCCTATGCAGGGGTTCCGCCGCTGTACCGCCGCAAGGCGTAGGGCAAGGGATGCCTCTTCGTCGGCGATTTCGGCAAGATCGCCTTTTTCTCTGCCGTCTCTGACGCGGACAAACCGTATCTGCAGATAGGTTGAGCGAAAATGGCAACAGGCGGCTTCTGCGCAGTCGATCAGCTCGCCGAGCACCGCACTTTGCGAAACGACTTCACGGGGTAATTTCCCAAGCAGTCGGTTTCCGCGCTCCCACCCGTCCGATAGAAGCAAAAACTGATTTTCAAAGACATCCTCCGGGTATATCGAACGCCAGCCGTCAAGATCGTCATAGGGGTATCCGATCATGGTTGCCTTAAATCCGGTCGGCTTTTCGAACAAAAGACAAGCCGGACCGTAATTCTGGGGCGCGAGATACGCAACCTGAAGATCAAACGGAAAATTATCGAACGCGTCGCTGAAATATTCTCCCGCACGCTCCACAATATCGACGGCTTCGGCGGGAAAAACCCTTTCGTACAATGAACGCAGAGACGGAATTTCACCCTTGTAAAACATCGGCGAGAGCATGCGCAATGTCACCGACGGGAATCCTCCGAGGGTCCAGCTGAGAAAAATGCCGTTCACCTGCTCATTGCAAAGCCCTTTCATGTGAGTGTAAACCTGTCGGAACGCCGGCAGAAACGGAACAAAAGAACATTCCCACGTGTTGTTGAACTGACATTTTGCATATCGCTTCTGTCCTCTTCGGGCGGCGCGATGCCATATTTCACGCGCAAAATCACCCGGACCCACCACCGATATCGAGTAGTCGATCACACGGGTCACGACGCCGCCGACCGTCTTTTCGACAGCCTGTTCGCTGACCCCCATTACGGCAACATCGGTCGGCAGGGCATCGGTAAATGCGGCGGGAAGCTCTCCGTACATTCCCCAATCCCATGCGATGACCTTTACCGAGGGATTAACCGACGAGACTCCTTCGCGGATGAGTGCGTTGACCTGTGCGAGTACATCGGCTCGCTTCCGACGCCGGCAGCGGGGGCAGTCGGTCTGACCGTCTTCATAATGAGAATAGCAGTTTGTACGGTTTTCGGAGGCAACGACGGTAAAAAATCCGCCGAGCAGCGGCACCGAGCGGGTAATCGTCGCCACCGCATC
>CALBLD010000310.1 GCA_937895775.1 uncultured Clostridia bacterium | reverse complement strand
GCTCGTCAATTGCATCAATGACCTTTTTCAGTGAATCCATGTCTGTTAACCTCCTTGAATGCTGTACTGTCGGATATTTTATCACATATTGTTTTCAATTTCAAGTATTATTCGGAAAAAAGCTTGAAAAACCGAAACTCTTATGCTATAATGCTGAAAAAGGAACCATTCGAGAGGTGAACACGATCATGAAGGAATACGGAATACAGCTTTACAGTCTGCGTGACATTACGCGCGATGATATGGAAGGGGCACTCAAGCGGGTATCCGATATCGGATATAAGTATGTTGAGTTTGCGGGATTTTTCGGAAACTGTGCGGAGAAAATCAAAAAATGGCTGGACAGGTACAACCTTTCGTGTAGCGGAACACATACCGGCTGGCAGGAACTTGTCGATGATTTTGACGGCACGGTAAAGTACCATAAGATCATCGGGAACAAAAACATAATTATTCCCGGAGCCGATCTTTCGACAAAAGAGAAGCTCGATAATTTCATAGATGTTCTGAACGATCTGAAGCCGAGGCTTGACGCGGAAGGGATAAGCCTTGCATATCATAACCACTCCGGTGAGTTTCTGCCGACCTCCTACGGACAGATCATCCATACCGAACTTGAAAAACGCACGGATATTGATTTTGAAATCGACACATATTGGGCATATCACGCCGGCGTTGACCCGATAGCACTGCTTGACAGGCTCAGAGATCGCGTCCACGTTATACATATAAAGGACGGTCTTTCGGACGGAAGCGGAAAACCGCTCGGTCTCGGAACCGCACCGGTCGCCGCAGTGCATAAAAAGGCGGAAGAGTGCGGCATGCTCCAGGTGGTTGAGTCCGAAACGCTTACCCCCGACGGAATCACCGAGGCAAGGCTCTGCTTTGAAGAGCTTATGCGCCTTGACGGTTCGGATAAATGAAAAATTCGACGCTTTGTTATATAGATGACGGCGAAAGCTATCTGATGCTCCACAGAACAAGGAAGGACGAAGATCCCAACAAGGGAAAGTGGATCGGAGTCGGCGGCAAATTCGAGGATAAAGAGTCCCCGGACGACTGCCTTGTAAGAGAGGTTTACGAGGAGACCGGTCTGACACTGACCGAGTATCGTCTTCGCGGGATCGTGACATTTGTCTCGGATGTCTGGGAGACAGAGTACATGTATCTGTATACCGCTGACGGCTATGAAGGCAGTCTCCGCGACTGTAACGAGGGCGAGCTTGCATGGATCGCCAAAGACCGCATAAGCGGGCTTACGCTGTGGGAAGGCGACAGATTGTTTCTTGATCTGATTGCATCCGATCACCCGGTTTTCTCGCTCAAGCTCTGCTACAACGGAGATCACCTCGTCGAAGCCGTACTCGGGAGAGAAAAACTGAAATTAAAATGAGATTCGTCATTTTGCAACAAAAACAGGACATTGTTTTGTGCATTGACTCTTTTTCGTTGTGATTGTGTCACAAAAAACACTGTGATTTTTTGTGCAATATTACTGAATAAGTCAAGCTGTATTTGTGCATAATCAAGCAAATGGCAGAAGTTGAAAAATGTTGTCAAAAGCTATTGACAACCGATTATCAAACTGCTATAATACAGTCGCAAACGGAAGATACCGTTTGACGAAAACGAAAAGGAGATCGTGTAATTATGGTTTGTAACGGAAGATATCTTTACAGAATCAATCTTGTCACAGGAAGCGATGTACTTGAGTTCGTAAGAATTGCATCTCATATCGACGGTAAGGTCTGGGTAGTAAGCGGCGATAAGAGATTGTCGGCAAAGAGCATTCTTGGTGTGCACCTTGCACGCATGGCATGGAATGAGATCTATGTTGAGTCGGAAACAGATTGCTTTTTCGAACTCCGCAAGTTCATCGAGGAATAACAGATACTCTGCTATCCCAAAACAAAAATGACGGATTGACAACAACCCGATTATATAATCGATTAAAAAACGAAAACCGCATCGCTTTTGCGATGCGGTTTTCGTTTTTATGTTCAGTCGGCAAGCGATCCCATAGGATCCCACGGCAGGAGAACAGTGACATCTCCGTCGAGAAGCTTTGCCTTCTCACCGAGATATTTCTTGTTTACGACCGCCTGGAAAACATATTTTTCAAACCAGCTGTCCGACGCAATGTGATATCCGCCGTTTGCGCCGTCGCTTCCCCAGCTGTTTTCTATCTTCCATCTGTTCGGCTGACCGTCCGAAATGTTTACACCGGTCAGAACCATCGCATGATTCATCTGCGAGAGGTGGTAGTCGAGCATCTGCTCTTTTGTCATATCGGTGTCAAGTCCGGTAAGCAGATCGTAGTCGAACGAAGCGTCGTCCCAGATCTTGTCGGTGCGGTCGCCGCACTTTCCGCAATCCGAGCCGAACCATACGACCTCGCCGTCCTCAAGCTGACGTCTGACAATGCTCTTGAATTCGGGCATGTCAAGGTTCAGATATCTGATGCTGTCCATACCCGAGACATTGCCGAGATATGAGACAGTGTAGAGCCTGTCAAACGGTTTGTCTTTGGTGGGAGCGTTGATTATCGAAACATAGTCGGAAAGCATGTCTCCGATCATTTCGTTTCTGAACGAGATCGGGGTGTAACCGCGTTCGATGTGATATGCGCCGTCTTTGTCCACATATTCAAAATCAAACGATTCGGGCGGGAGGGTGTAACATTCGCAAAGGAAGGAGAACGCCTTGTCAAGAGCATCTTTGCGGATGATTTCGATTTCGCTCTTTTCCGCACCGCCCGCAATTGCGCTTCTCAGCTCGCAGGCTTTTTTCTTGAGGAAAGCATTTATGTGACGGTTCAGCTGTGCGGTTGCCGAGGTCTGCGCAGTCTCTGGCATGGCATGCTTCGGAACAATACCGTATTTTTTTACGATGTTGACGAACATGTCCCACTGACCGCCGTCGTGTACCCCGACCTCAAGTATGTAGTCAACCGTGCGGTCACCGTCGGGCTTGTCGGCGGTGTCGATGATCGAATCAAGGAAATAGTTTATGCGTTCGAATTTGTCCCAGAAGGCAAGATATGACTGCGAAAGCTCAAAATCCGCAAGATTTTTCTTCTTTGCGATTATCTCTCTGAGGACGTTCGTTGCGGCAAACAGCCAGCATCTTCCGCTCTGCTTCTGATTCGTTGCGGTCATCGTCTTTATGTCGGTCGAGAACTTGAACTGCATGTTTCTTGCCGCGACCGGGTCAAATGCAAGATCGGTAAGCGGAGTTTTGGAAAAAATGTGGGTCAGCGATTTTTTGTGAATATCGTCAAGATATGATTTTTTGAACGAGTCAAGCTCGCAGACTGTTATCGGGTTTTTTGTTTCCATTTGTAATTCACCTTTCCTGTCGTTTGTTATAAGATAAACGGACAGATACCGCGTGTCCGTCAGAATCTGTCCGTTTGATGCTTCATTCGGTTTTATTTCAGCGGTACGCCGTTTGCGTCTGCCGTGTATCCTTCCTTACCGATAAGGTAGAATATACCCTCGATAAGTCCCCAGATGCCCATGACCGATCCGCCGAAGCCGCATGTCAGAAGGGTAACGAGAAGCTGAATGAGTGCTCTCTTGTTGAATCCGAGGTAGAAGTTGTGGATGCCGAGTCCGCCGAGGAATATGCCGAGAAGACCCGCAATCAGCTTTTCTTTCTGTCCGCTCAAAGCGGCAGCATCAGTGACAGGTGCGTTCTGAGCGAGGGCAAATCCGCAGTTTGTGCAGACAGCCGCGCCGGGTATGATCTCCTTTCCGCAGTTGGGGCAGTATTTGTTGCCTGTGTTTTTGGCAAATCCGCAGTTCGTGCAGAATGCCGCATTATCATCAATCTGTTGACCGCAATTCTTGCAATACATAGCTTATTCTCCTGATTTTATGTAAAATTCACTTCCGACGACATCGAAATGATGTCCGTGGCATAATGGTAGCATAAAAAAGTCTTTTTGTCAACAAAAAATGCAAAAAAAGTGTTGAAATGTCGGAATTTCATCAGATCCACACATCAAAAAGGGTGTTGCATGCGGGACAGCGCACCGAATGTCTGCCTTTTACCTTCGGAAGCCGGAGCTTTGCTCCGCAGGATCTGCATTTTCGGTAGACGTGATATTTGTCACGCGGGAGCTTTTGCTTTTTCGGCTTTGTATATGAGGCAGTTTTATCCTCGTATGCACTGTAATATCCGGGGTTTCCGAAATTATTTGTTCTGCCGCGCAGGAAGGGAAGCTTTCCGAAAAATCCGATCGCCCACCGATTTTCTTTTGAACGTGCCGCAAGATTCTTCGAAAATATACGGAAGAGCATGAAGAAAAAGAGCACCCAGATGATAACCGACATTATAACCGATGCCGTTCTTGAGAAAAGTCCGACAATAATCTGTACGATCAAAAGAATGAGGTATATCCATGAAAGCATGTACCCGAAAAAATCAAGACCGCATCGTCCCTGCATGAAGCGCGCAAAGCGTCCACCCGTGTTGAACATCGTAACCTCCGATAAGCATAAAGCTTTATTTAATAATATGCTTACATGCGGATTATATACCATAAATATGTACGCAATATTGCGGCAAAGCAAAAAAACATCTCCCGTAAAAGTTTTTCTCCCGGGAGATGTTTTTCGGATTATTCGGCTTTTTTGTTTTCTGCCTGCCGTTTTCTCTTTTTCAGAAGAAGAACGACTGCAATCCCGCCGCCGACGATCAGAACAGAGACGGCACCGATGACCGAGAACAGCAGGATGTTGGCGGCGAACAGCGCGCTCTCCTCCCCACCCACGCCGCCGCGAATTTCGACGATAACGTTTTTGTTGTCGTTCGGGTCGGGCGGCTCCGGCGTGTCGGGATTATCGGGTACCACCGGATCGGGGACGATCTCGGCTCTGTCCGGGAAAAGATATGTTCTTTCCCATTTCGGATACAGATAGGTGTGCGATTTGACTGTGATCTCCGAACCCTGAGCATAGACGTTTTTGCCGTCTGTCCAGCCGACCGCATTGTATCCTCTGTAAGAATCGGTTATCTCGGGAAGAGTAATTACCGAGCCGCTTTCAATCGTCTGCATCGGCTGATCGCCGATCTTAAGGTTGACGATCGACGGACCCGACAGGACATTTTTCATTGCCCGCACATAAAGGTATGCGCACTTGTAATAATTGTCCTCGTGGTTGAGCATCTGCACATAGATTGTCGAGATCGCACCCTCGGTCAGATCAAGCGCATCGCGCTTTATCGTGACGGTTGTCAATTTGTCGTCTGTCGCCGCAACTTTTTCGATAAACTTCCCGTTTACATAAATGAGTGCGTTTCTGTGAGAGGTGTGCTTTGTGACGATACGCAGAACGAGATTGCCGTTTTTGTCGATATCGTACTGATAGTCGGCAGTGGCTCCTCCCGCGGCTTTGCTTTCCTTCACGAGTTTGCCCTTGTCGCTGACCAGCGACAGCGAAAGCCTGTCGGAGGTATTCGGACTGTAACTTTCGATATTCGGTGTGCGGGTGGACAACTGCTCGTCGAGCCATTTTACTCTGTTGTACATCCAGTCGTGCATGACTTTGTATTCGTCCTCAAAACTCTTGCACTTGCTGTTTCCGATGTACCAGTTGTGCGGCGGACCCATAAGCTCCCAGTTGCGGACAGCTTCGTCGTATATGTATCTGTAATAGATGTCCATCGATTCGAGCATTTCGTCAACGAGCCCGCGGATCTCAAACCAACGGTTTTCGAATTTTGCTATGAACGCAGGATCCTCGCTGAGCTTTTTCCACCATTCGGCTCTTCCGCCGATGTTAATCCAGCTGTCGTAATGCATCCAGTCGTCGGTAAGCGTAACCTGATTGCCCGAGGCATTGTCAAAATCCCAGCATGGTCCGAAATAGATGATTCCGTTTTCGATGTATAGATAGATCGAAAGCCAACCGAACTCTATGTTTTTGAAAAGCTCAAAAATCAGATAGTAATCGATCATTGAGTCAACATCGATAAATTCCGAATAATGGGTTCCGTCGCTTGTGCAGAAGGTGGGCGAATAGATCGCTTCCTCAAAATCATCGAGAAGTTCCTGCACATACGAAAGCATCTGCGGATTCGATTTCAGCGATGCGGGATTGTCTATCTGTATCGGCTTTCCGTGCGAGGTATAGAATTTGGTGGTATTTCCGTCCATTCTGCCGTCGTATTCGATAAAATAGCCGGAGTCTATGTTGAAGGACGATGTGTCGTAGTAATCGGAGATTGTGTAGTTGTCGAACTTCCCGGTGGTTACCCAACGCAGGTCGTTCCTCATTTTCACGCCGAGCTGCTTTGTTTTTACCTCGTCGAGACCTTCCTTGCGTCCGATCGCTTCCGCAATGTTTTCGGCGCGCTCCTCCCAGTTTGTGATATCAAGCCTGCCCTCGTCGATGCGCAGACTCTCCACAAGCGAATAGAGTCCGCGGTATTCGCCGTTCACATAGAGTACCACCCAGCGTGATTCGCAATAGGGCATTCCGAGCATTCCGGAAAAGTCGTAGGTCAGCTTGTTGCGCATGTTTGTGACATCATATATGTTGGATATGAGCACCCAGTGCTTGCTTCTGCCCATTCCGAGAAGATCCGCCTTTTTGTCAAGCTTTATCTTGTACGAATATTTGCCGGAGTTTGTGACGTCGTTCATTCCGTAGGTCGAGTTTCCGCGCGCTTTCATCACTATTCCGTATCCGTCCTCGGTAGTGTAATCGTTTTCAAATTCGGCAAAACGATCGGGAAGGGTCATCCGCATTGACGCACCTTCGTACACTTTTTTCGTTACAAGTTTTCCGCTGTCGGTCGTGATATACATTTCGGGCAGTTTTTCACCGTCCGAAACAAGCTGTGAAATTTTGTCGGTCACACCCGACTTGTTTTCGGTGTCGGAGGTTTCGTCTCCGGATGACGCGAGACCGAACATCGGCAGAGTCGAAAAAAGCATTGCTCCCGAAAGCAGAACAGACAGTATCCGTGAGGTCGTCTTTTTGCCGTTTTTCATTATCATCTGAAACTCCGTAATATTTTTATTTGCTTATTTGCGCGGCATTCCGAGAGCCGCTGCGCCGATTATTCCGGCGTCGTTGCCGAGAGTTGCCTTTTCGATTTTCGTCTGTCTTTTGCTGTTTTTGGCGTAGTTTTCGGCATAGACCTGTTTGCAGAGCGGGACAAAGAGTCCGTCGCCTTCGTTGCTCACTCCGCCGCCGATCGAGATGACCTCGGGCTGGAATATGTTCATCATGTTTGCGATGCCGGTTGCAAGATAGGATATGTACATGTCGCAGACCTCGGATGCCGATCTGTCTTTGTATTGCTTTACGGCATTGAAAGCGGTTCTGCCGTTTACTTTGTTGATATCTCTGCCGCAGACATCCCACATTGCGCTCGACGGGTCAAGCTCCATCTTCTCTTTGGTCATGTTGATAAGTCCTGTCGCCGACGAGTATGCTTCAAAGCAGCCTTTTCTGCCGCAGGAACACTGACGTCCGTCTTTTTCTATGACGGTGTGACCGAGTTCGGCTCCCGCATGGTTGAATCCCGAGTATATTTTTCCGTCAATGATTATTCCGCCGCCGACTCCGGTTCCGAGAGTTATCATAAGCGCGGAGGAAGCTCCCTTTGCCGAACCCGCAAGTGCTTCGCCGAGTGCAGCGGCGTTTGCGTCGTTGTCAAGGTATATTTTTTTAAGTCCGATGTGTTTTCTCAGCTTTTCGACTATCGGATAGTTGAGCATCGAAATGTTGTTGGCATATTCGACAATTCCCGTGTCGCCGTTTGCCGTACCCGGGGAGGCTATGCCGCATGCTTCAACGTCTTCCATTCCGATACCGTATTCGGCAACGACCGAAAGACAGAGCTTTCCCATATCGGCAACAATCTCATCGGGATGCCTTGATGCGTCAGTGGGTACGCTCCCTTTTTTTACTATTCTGTAATTTTCATCGACCAGTCCGACAGCAATGTTTGTTCCTCCGAGGTCGATACCAAGGTAATATTTCATACTGATTTTCTCTCTTTCTTTTTGTTTTGATGTAATTATTGATATAAATATTGTCCGAAAATTATTCCGACATGTTGTCGGATGCATATGCGGCGGCAAACAGTTCGTCTGCACGCGAACGGTCGCCCTTCAGCCACAGATAGGCAAAAAGTGCCTCAAATGCGGTCGCAGCACGGTATTGTGAAGCGGTCGAACTCGGCGGAACCGACGGTCTGCTTTGGTTGCGTCCGCGTCTGTATACTCCCGCCTCTTCTTCGTCGAGAAGCGGAAGAATCTTTGCGGCGGCATCGGCTTGCGCGGCGGCGGGCACATAATTTTTTGCCATCGCGTTCAGCCTTCCCGCACCGCTGTGTCCTTCCTTTATAAGATGCTCCCTTACAAGAAGTTCTATGACCGCGTCGCCGAGATAAGCAAGATCGGCTGACGGTATTTGCAGAGGATTCATGTCTTTTTTCCTTTCGGGCGGTTTTCGGTGTCTGTTCGGATTGTCGGTGAACGGACGCACGCCTGCGGCATTACTTTTCTGTGATCCGGATCGATGCATGTTCGATTCCCGATGTTCTGATTCGTCCATTGTAACATATCCACAAGTTTTTGTCAAGCAAAAACAGACAATATGTGACTTGTGGGCAAAAAAATACGCTCCCGAATCCTTAAAAAAAGGACAAACGGGAGCTGTATTTTACACATAGGGAAGTAAAAATTACTTCTCGGGACCTTCGACAGTCGTTACATCGGGTTCCTTGTCGGTTCCGGCAACGGTTGTAGCCGCTGCGGTCGTTACCTCGGGCTTCTTCTCGTCATCGGTTCCGGCTGCGGTAGTAACTGCGGTCGTTACGTTTTTGAAGATATCATCCTGATCGCCGTAATCGACTTTACCTCTGCCGGGCTGTATGATATAAAGCGCAACAACAACACCGACAAAAACAAGTGCCAGTATAAGTGTAAGCGTGTTGAGCTTTTTATCAATGGTCTTTCCTTTGTATTTGCCGAAAAAGGTCTCGGCTCCGCCACCGGAAACAACGCCGGACATACGCGAATTCTTTGCGCTCTGCATGAGAACGGCAACGACAAGTATAACAGCAAGGATAATCAGAATCACACCGACGATCGTCACTACTACTTCAGTCATAGTATCATTTCCTCCGAAAAAATTCCGTCGGCAAAAAGCCGACTCGTTCATTGTGATCCCGATATTTGAAGAGTTATGG